>JBGQLC010000037.1:0-5209 GCA_041499885.1 Minisyncoccia bacterium | reverse complement strand
TTCGACATTGCCGCCGTGCGCCTTGAATATCGCGGCTAAGAGAATTGCCCCTACAAGGAAAAATTTTTCGGCGTGTCTCATTGTTGAGCGGGTTCGGTTTGTGGCGCTTGCTCAAAGGAAACAAGTAGCTGCTGAAATTTTTGGTAATCGGGCAATTCCTCTTTTGATTTCACTCCGAGATGGCGCAAAAGCTCGAAACTCGGCTGATACAGGTAAGCGTTTGCGTTTTTTGGGTCCGGGAAGCGCTCGACCAAGCCTCGCAGCAAAAGATTGCGCAAAGTAAAAACGGAGTTCACACCGCGCAGATATTCCAAGTGGCTGCGCGAAATCGGGCCGAAATAGGCGACCAGCGATAAGGCTTCAAGGCTCGCCGGGGTAAGTTCCTCGGTAAGTTCGCTTTTAACGAATGCCTCAAGTATGCCGGCGTGCTTGGGCTTCGTCACTAGCTGAACCTTTCTCGCCTCCCATTTTTCGTCAAATAATTGCGGAAGCGGACCGTCGGTCATTAGTTGCAACCCGCGAGAGTCATCTCGCAACATCTCATCAAGACGCATCAGCAATGCCGAAAGCTCGTCTTTTTTTACACCAATAACGGTGGCGATTTTTTTAAATGTAAGCGCCTCTCCGTCGATAAAAAGCAATGCTTCGAGATTGCCCAGTTTTTGTGGCTCGGTGGATTC
Organism: Minisyncoccia bacterium; assembly: GCA_041499885.1. Taxonomy (GTDB): domain Bacteria; phylum Patescibacteriota; class Minisyncoccia; order UBA6257; family 2-01-FULL-56-20; genus JBGQLC01. The sequence continues at coordinate 4,529 of JBGQLC010000037.1, read as the reverse complement.
GGTCATGAATTGGCGGGCGTGGGAGGCTTTTGATGCTTGATTATTATATCAGAAAAATTTGCTGTTTGCTCCAATGAAATCAGCTGCTCGCGGGCCAAGTGCAGAATAGCCAAAAAAAGAACTATCCTTTCGGAAATAGATTTCTCTCCGGAAAGATTTTTGAAACTCGACTCGCCTACTTGTTTCATCCGCGCGATGACTTCGCTTATCTTCTCTTCGAGAGAGATGACTTTCCCCTTGATCGTCTCCGTCTCCATGGCTAATTTTTCAAACGCCTCAAATATTTTGTTCGCTGAAAGTTCAACCGCTGATAAACTAAGCGTTGTTCCGGGATAGAATATCGCGGCGACATCGGTCATATGCATAAAATACGGGCGGGCGAAGGAATGTTCTCCGGATTTCCACCGGTCCTGAATCAGTCGACCGGCCTGTTTAAGTTCTTGGTAAAGCTTTAGGCGCCGCTCGAGGTCTTTTATCTCGGCTTCTTCCTCTCCCGAGAGAGTCATATCCGGCAAAAGTGATTTTGATTTTATTAAAATCAACTTGCTCGCGACGGAAATAAAGTCAGCCAAAGTCGCAAAATCTATCAACTCTCTTTTTGCGATATATTTCAAAAAGTCGTCGGTCACTTCGGCCAAACTGATTTCGCTGACCTGAAGTTTTTTGGACTCTATTAGGTCAAGCAACGCCTCAAGCGGTCCGCTGAATTTTTGTATGGTTATTTCGTACGCCATTATTGTTTTGCCGCCAGCGCGCTTTCGGTATAGCGGTTGGACGGATCCCAGATCATCCATCCATCATAAGCCGAAGTTGATGAACCGTTCAAAAGCGAATCATAAGTCGCCTTAAACTCGCTCTTAACCATGTCTGCCGTGTAAACCGCGCCCAAATTAAAATCTTGTATCCACGGGCGCAATTTTCCGAGCTGACCTTCCGGAATGCCGGGGGTACTGGTGGTCCCGGCGATAAGCGCATCCCGTTTAAGCAGGGCGTGATCCATTGAATATTTAATAACTTCGTACGGATGAGCGGCCGGCTTCTGATAACCGATAAAGCCGGGCGCATAATGCGAAGGATAAACCATCGGGGAGACAGCGTCGAAATATTTGAGGGCGTCTTCGAGAACTTGGCCGATGCCCAGATCATCGCGGTTCACTGTTGCAAGGCCAAAGAGATCGGCCGACATCTTGGCCGAACCCATTTGTTCGCGTAGATATTTAAAGAAGCCGGCTATGACCGAATGGCGTGAAGTTTTTTGATCCCAGTAAGGATAGGCGATATTACCAAGCGCGCCGTCGGACGCAAAACGCACATAATCAAAATTAACCTCGTCGAATCCGCGGGAAAGCGCGTCCTTCGCGATGGAGATGACATAGTCTCTCGTCCCCTGTCCAGCCGGATCCATCCAAGCCAAACCTTTACTATCGGTCCATATTTTGTCATTAGTTTTGTTTCTCAAAGCCCATTCAGGATGAGCTTTGGCCAAAATCGGGTCCTGAAAAACGGTAATGCGAGCAATCGCGTATACGCCGTTATCGTGAAGCAGTTTTATTAAAGTATTGGGCTTGGCGATTCTTATCTCGGCGTTCGCCCCGTCCGCGAGCACTTCGGGAATATCCATCGTATACGAGACGTAGCCGGAAAAATCTTTCACATCGATAACCACGGCGTTCAATTCGGTGCGCTTGATCATGGCGATGATCCTCTGCAACTGCGTCATTGACCCGGCGGACCAGCCGGTAAGATATATCGCCTTGATGATCTCAGGTGGATTCGGCAGCTGCGGCTGCGCGGCGATGTCTTTACCGCTTTGCGCAATGGGAACGCTCACCGGCGGCGGTGCTTCCGGGACAGTGGGAATTGAAGAGGTGCCGTTCTGCGCCAGATGCGCAGCAGTGACTCCGCCCCTGTCTACCACAAGTACTTTGGGCGAAAAAATCAGGACGATAATGCCCCCTAAAATGCCGATTGTCGCCAAGCCGTACAAAAGCTTCATTGTCTTTATCCTAAAGAATTTCATCGTATTTAACAATGGAAAAGGTTTGTCGAAGCTGCCGATTTCGCCTATGATAGTGGTAATGTCACTCGCCCTATATCGCAAATACCGGCCAAAGAAACTCGCCGATCTCTTGGGCCATGAGACAAATGTCCAAATATTAAAAAACGCCGCTTCGCAAGACCGGATCGGGCAGGCTTACCTATTTTATGGCCCTCGCGGAACAGGAAAAACAACTACTGCGCGCCTTTTGGCCAAGCTTTTGAACTGCGAAAAAAGAAAAGCTGACCCGAAATTCCGCACACTGGGCGAACCGTGCAACGAATGCCGGGCCTGCGCGGAAATAGACGCGTTGAATTCGCTCGATGTAATTGAAATCGACGCGGCCTCCAACCGCGGCATCGATGAGATAAGAAACCTCAAAGAAAATATCGCGACGGCTCCGTCTTCAAGCGACTACAAGGTTTATATAATAGACGAAGCGCACATGCTGACCGGACCGGCTTTCAACGCGCTTCTAAAAACCCTGGAAGAGCCGCCGAAACACGCAGTTTTTGTCCTCGCAACCACCGAATTCGAAAAACTCCCGCCAACTATCGTCTCGCGCACCCAGCGTTTTCTTTTCAAGAAAATATCCAAAATAAAGATGTTGGAGAAGCTCGGCGGCATGGCAAAAGCAGAGAAAATAAATATTGAACCGGCGGCCCTTGATTTGATCGCCGCGGCGGCCGAGGGAAGTTTGCGCGACGCGGAATCATTGCTCGACCAGATAAGTTCAATAGGCGGAAAAATAGAAATAAAAAACGTAGAACAACTTATCGGCCGGGTCGGATTGCAGAAAATAGAACAATTGTCTTCTTTCGTCCTGGCCGGAGATATAGAGAATACTCTTAAGTCCCTGTCCGAAACATACGAAGAAGGCATCAACCTGGTGCAATTCACGAAAGACCTCATCCACTATTTCCGGCGGATATTATCCTTGCATATGAATCCGGAGCTTGCTCCGATATTCGAGGAAGATTTTACAAAAGACGAACTGGCCACTTTAAAAAAATTAGCCGTGTCCGCCAGCCCCGCAAAGCAAATCCCGCTTATAAAATCGCTGATCCGCGCCTATGCCGAAATGCGCTATTCTCCGTTCGCGATGGTTCCGCTAGAAATAGCACTGATAGAAAATGTTGGTCAGCTAAAAAGTTCGCAGAAATAAAAAGGCCATCCGCTTAGGGATGGCCGGAAATCAGAGATAGCCATGGCTACTTCTGATTCAGGTAAAGAATCTTTGCCTCTTCGATGCCAACTTCATGGCAAAGATCGAGGAAATATAGGAGGCCGATGTTGCGTGCTAGCGCAGAGTCTTTGCGCACGTCATCCGGACTTAGCCGGGTACAGTGGTAGAGATCGAGGACGCGACGGATCCCATCATTGCTGAGCCGAACATGCTCGACTTCGCGGAATGCTACCTCTGCCACCTTGATATCCTGCTCAATCTTCGCCGTTGATTTCAGGACTGTAATTTCCTGAACCTTCGGGTCCGGGCAGGTATTCGTTCTGTCGGCATTCGAAAACAGATAGCCGGACAGAGCGACAATTCCTATTGCCAAAACCGACTTCGGATACTTTGCGCAAAGATGAATGATCGAGGAACATCCACCGCAGCCTGGTACATACATGATGGTTACCTCAGTTTCCCGACTTCGGATGCCAACCGATCCACAACTTCACGAAAACCGTGAAACAGTTTGCGGTCAGGCCCGACTTGAATCGGTGTTCATGCTCGTAGGCTGCTCCGATCTCACCGACACGCGACGTCCCCGGCATCACGACTTTGAGCCCGCCGCCGTAAAGCACGCGGTTGTTCCAGTCGTATCCTTTCGTGTCCGACATGTAGGTGCCTTCGCCGAACGATACAAGAGAGACCTTGCGAATCTTGGCAAGGGTTATCCCCTGTTGCAGATACACATTCGCGATGACGTTGTGCTCTTCCACCGGAGAAATGGTGCCGAGAACTCCCCAGGAGCTTCCCGGAAAGCCGGTGAAGAAATGTTTGGCTGACGGCTCGGCGTTCGGCTGGTCCCAGCCGAACCAATACGTCGCAGAAAACATCGGAGCGCTTTTGCGCATCCCGCTCTTCATGCGGTATTCCTCTCCGTAAGCCGCGCTTACCGAAACCATTCCGCTCTTGAAATCCTTGACCAGCTTGAAGCCGGCTTGGCCCAGTAAGCGGTTGTTCCAGTCCTTGCCTTGGGTATCGAGGGTCACACCGAGCGAAACGTAAGGTACGAGCGAGAATGTTTTATAGTGGAACACCCTCACTCCCTGCTCGATGTATGAACTGCTGATGATGTTGTCTTTCTCGGTCGGACTGGTGTTGCCGGTTACGTTCCAGGCGCTGCCCGGAAAAACGGTCTGGGCATACAGACAAACCGATGAGAACACAATCGCGAGCGCGCAGAAACCGAGTCTTGCCAACCTCATTTTCCCTCCTTGATTTCTTGTTTGTAGCGTCGGACAGAAAACCACCCGGATCTTTTCT
>JBGQLC010000036.1:0-5409 GCA_041499885.1 Minisyncoccia bacterium | reverse complement strand
TCTCGCCGGCGACAACGTCGGAATCCTGCTCCGCGGCTTGAAGAAAGAAGACGTTGAGCGCGGCCAGGTTGTGGCCAAGCCGGGTTCAATCACCCCGCACACAGATTTTGACGCCGAAGTGCTCGTCCTCTCAAAGGAAGAAGGCGGCCGGCACACCCCGTTCTTTAAGGGTTACAAGCCGCAGTTCTACATCCGCACCACCGACGTTACCGGCGAAGTCATTTTACCGGAAGGCACCGAAATGGTTATGCCAGGGGACACGGTAAAAATCGGAGTGAAGCTTATCGCCCCGGTCGCGCTTGAAGAGAAGCAGCGGTTCGCCATCCGCGAAGGAGGCAAGACCGTAGGCGCTGGCGTGGTAACGAAGATTACGAAATAATTGTGAAGCTGCCCCGCCTCATCGGCGGGGCGTTCGCTAGAAGTTCACCTTGATAAATCTGTATGGCAAAGAAAAAAGAAATCCTTGAACCCCAAAAATTGCGTCTGCGCATCCGCGCTTACGATCACAAGCTGATCGATAACTCCGCGCGGCAGATAATTGAAACCGCGGAAAAGAATGACGCGAAAATCGTGGGGCCGATTCCTTTGCCGACCGAAATCAAGCGCTATACCGTTAACCGTTCAACTTTTATTGATAAAGATTCCCGCGAGCAGTTTGAGCTCCGCGTGCATAAGCGGATGTTGGACATCCTAAACCCCAGCCAGAAGATTATTGAGTCGCTTTCCAATTTGAATCTTCCTGCGGGAGTAGACATTGAAATCAAAGTAATCTAATAAACAGCCCCGCGAAAGCGGGGCTGTTATTTTAGAATATCATATGAAAATACAAAAAATTAAAATACACAATTGGCGATCTATTAAGGATCTTGAAATCGATTTTCAAGACATGATGATCTTTATTGGCCAAAATAATCATGGGAAGTCAAACGTACTTTCGGCTCTACTTTTCTTTTTTGGAGTTATAGATTGTGCTGAGTCAGACTTTAATATTGGTGCCGATGATCTGTATGTTGAAACAACCTTTTTCGATTTAGACGATTATGATAAAGATCAGTTTTCTAAGTACCTGACAACCGATAATAAAATCACAGTTAGGAAACAAGCCCAAAGAGGGAAAACATTTGAGTATCATGGATATTATCAAATACCGGATGATGAATGGTTGAGAGAAGAAAATGTCGGTAATTACCTTACGCGATTGCTAATTTCTCCAACACCTCTTGCGTCGTTAGTCCCGTCCACGGGCAAATTGACCAAAGAAATAGTTAAAGAAGCTCAAAAAAGCTATATTATTTCAAATTCAGGAGCTGTCACATACACATATGCGTTAGAAGTCACAAATTTTCTTGATATTAGAACCATTGAACAAGGAAAGTTTGGCAATGTGTATTTAATCCCCTCAGTAAAAAATGCCAGCGAAGAATTCAAAAAAGGATCTATATTCGGCAAATTATTAACAGACGTTATCAATGAAATATCATCAAATAATGAGAGCTTTAAAGAGGCCAAAAAAATAATTAATGATTTAGCACAGGTTTTGGATAAGCGGGTAGCGGACGGTTCTTTAAATGCAAGCCGGCCACAAGAGATTTCTAAACTAGAACAGATGCTTGAGGCGGAGCTCGAAAAAAGTTGGGATACAACAATTGATATTGAGATAATCCCACCGAATGTGGACGAAGCGCTACGACTTGGAACTCGGGTTTTGGTCAACGACCCCACGCCGACAGGCATTGACAGAAAAGGTCATGGGCTACAACGATTATTGATTTTTGCACTTATTAAAGTTTGGGCAAAAATTTCGCGCCAGCGGAATGAAGCCGAAGAAGAAACGACAAGAAGAGCGTCAAAGTCGACATATTTCATCTTTGAAGAACCCGAACTCTACCTTCATCCTCAAGCCCAGCGAGAGCTCTTCGAAAATTTAAAAGAACTATCTTCAGTGAATAATCAAATATTTATTTCCACCCACTCAAGTTCGTTTATCGATTTAGACATGTATAAATCGATATGTATAGTTTATAAAAAAGATCCAGCAGAGGGCACAAAACATCTGCAATGCGCAACGGACTTGTTCGCAGAGGCCGATGAAAAAAAGAGGTTCAACATGACTTATTGGATAAATCCAGATAGAGGAGAGTTGTTTTTTGCCAAAAGAGTCATTCTTCTCGAGGGGCCTACAGATAAAACAGTTGTACACTATCTAGCAAAAAAATTAGATATTTTTAAATATGATCACACCCTAATCGATTGTGGTGGCAAGGGCAACATCCCGATTTATTTGCAACTTTTAAATAAGTTCAAACTTTCATATGTCGCCGTTTATGACATGGATCATCAGACCAACAAATTGCCTGCAGACATTGCATTGGCGGATAAATCATCGAAAAGAATTGAGGAGCAAGTGGATCCCGCGCTCGGCACTTCCATTATTCTAAATAATAACATAGAAGAAGAAATCGGCATTACTGATGAAAGCAATAAAAACAAACCGTATTTTGCGCTGGAGCGCATATCTGACTCGAGTTTTTTAATAAGCGCACCTCTGGAAGATAAAGTTAAACGAATGTTCCAATAATATTGCGCCTAGTTAGCAATATTGAGCGAGTCGGGTATCTGTTTTGAAATAAGTTATAATTTTAATATGGACGTAGATTATATAAAACATTTAATCAAGGGGAAGATTGCCGAAATTATATTTGAACAGATGTTTCGGGAATCCGGAAAATATACCGTTCTGCATTCCGGTTATGAATATACGCTTCCTGAATTGGCGCAGTATCAGCACCTAGCAGAAATAAAGGCGGTGATTGAAAATATACGGAATGCTCCCGATTTTGTTTTAATTTCTCAGGATAAAAAGGAAGTTCATCTTGTTGAGGTAAAATATCGGGCCCATAGAGATCCCGAAGATTTAAGAACAATTACCGAACAGACTCTGAAAATTTGGAATCCGTCATGGCTTTTTGTTGCCTCTCCCGACGGTTTCTTTTTTGAGCCCTGTAATACGGTTTTTAAAAATAACGGCGAAATAGGTCCTCTTTATGACAAGTGGGTTGAGTTGCCGATTCAAAATGCGTATTTAGAGTTGCTTAATCAGTTTGAGCTAAAAGGATAAAGGTTCTTACCAACTGAACGAGATGGATGGCCTTGGGTTTAGAATAATTGACTCGCCGCGCCTCACGCGGTAAATTTGTGTTAGTTCGTTGGCAAGGAGAATAAATTGAAGAAACGCTATCGGATTTTTAGTCGAGACATGGGCTTCTTTTTGTCACGCAGACCGGGACAATTCGCCGCAATCATAACGGAAGGTATCGCTGGAAGGCTCGATTGCCATTCGGGCAAACGGGCGCTCAAGAAAAACCGGATATTTCTCCGTTTCTTGGATGACCGGCCACACGGATTCCGCCTTTGCAAGGTCTGTAAACCAGGCCGAATCAGAGTCGGGGACCGTTTCGGCCACCTTGAGCCGCGCACGGCGCGCCTGACAAGAAAGCCGCATATCGCTCTCTGGGCTTTGGGGATTGTGAACGCAAACGAAAGGTACGAGCCAAGGCGGTGGTATATTGCGCTGAATTGGGATGAAGTTGACAGAAAAACCTCCCAGTTTGCGCAGAAAAACCTTTCCCCGACTTTTCTGTATCATCAGGCGCTTTCTCGCGCGATTGAGAAAAGTAAAGAACTGAATTTGCCGGTCGTGAAGCATGGCGTCGTTGATATCGTGGTCCTCCGGTTGCCCCTCCGAAAATCAACCGCCGCGGAAAAAGATCTCGTGAAGAGATTGATCGCCTCGTGGGGAGTCACTCGTGTGCAGAGAAGTCCAATATTTGACCGTTCAGTCAGATGAGCCAAATATAGTCCGCCGCCGGCCCTCCCGCGGCGGTTTTTATTTTCTAACCTACTGCGCTTGCGGAAAAATTTATACTCACTATAATTTAAGCCAGCATATTATAAATAGGGGAGTTTGCATGGACAAGCGAGAGTCTCCTGCCGAAAAAGAGTATTGGCGCCGGATTAACGTGTGCGCAAAAGCGATTCGCTATGCCGCCAGATTTGCTGGCTTAGAAGCGGGCGTGACCGGCGAATATCAGGGTTGCGAGATGACGGTGCCAACCGAAGTTTACGCCGACGCGAAGGTGGTTGTGCTTATGGGTACGGGCCATGCCCCTCGGCTGCCAAAATACATCACGCTCACAGTGCACGGCGTTATTTGGCAGAAAATCAATGGCAAGGTGTCCATCAGCGGTGGCGGTCTGGGAAAATCTCAACAGAGATTTTTACCGGACGATATTTCCTATGTCTGGCTCAAGAACGCCATCATCACGGCCGCCAATGCGGTACGCGACACATGCACCGAAGAGAATATGGACAAATTGCGAGCGAAGGCGCTCGCCAAGAGGCGGCAAGATTGCAAAGAAAGGGGAGATCTGGCGCGTTTTGGCCAAACCCACTTGGACGTTTAAGCCTAACCCGCTTGGACATGCGAACTGCCTGACCGGCAAGACAAAAGGGTCTCAGTTGAGGCCCTTTTTTATTTTTGGTTTTCTAAACTACTACTGTCCGGGCGTACGGGGGATGTATGGCCTCGGCATTGTCTTTATCGGGGAGGAGGTTATAATTTAATTCAGTCAATAAAAACTATTAAACTAACAGAATGTCTATAAAAAATATAAAATTACTTGTTGGGGCAAGCACAGTTGTACTATTCGCAGGATTAATCGGCGTGCAGGCGATGGCTAGTTCCTCCCGCGGAATGCAGGAACAGGAAAAACATGTTCCGGTATGTCCCGGACCGGAAAAAGACGCCGCTCACTGTCACGCGCGGGTCATTGTTGACGAGCTTGGCCAGCCGAAAACGACAGGTGTTCCAAGCGGTTACGGGCCGGCGCAGTTCCACGGCGCATATAGCGTTGCAACAAGCACTACTCCAGGCACGATAATCGGAATTGTTGATGCCTATGATGACCCATCAGTTCTTTCGGATTTGAATACTTACAGTTCTTATTACGGCATTCCCTCGCTTCCGGCATGTACCGGAGCGATCGCTTCTTCCGGAGCGCCATGTTTTAAAAAAGTTGACCAGCGCGGCGGCACAAAATATCCACGGGCGAATTCGGGATGGGCGCTCGAAATCGCCTTGGATGTGGAGGCGGCACACGCGATGTGCCAGAACTGCAGCATCCTTTTGATTGAAGCGGACTCGAACAGTTTCGCTAATCTTTTGGCGGCCGAGGACCGTGCTGCGACGCTTGGCGCGAAAATAATTTCTAATTCCTGGGGCGGCAGCGAATTTTCCGGAGAAACCGGAGGCGGGTACGATGGTCATTTCAACAAAACCGGTGTCGCGATCACTGTAAGCTCCGGCGACAGCGGTTATGGAGCGGAATATCCTGCCGCTTCGCAATATGT
>JBGQLC010000035.1:0-5521 GCA_041499885.1 Minisyncoccia bacterium | reverse complement strand
CTTAACGATGACTCACTCGTTCCCCTTGGGCTACTCGCCCTATCCACCTGTGTCGGTTTACGGTACGGTGACCACACATTCGTTTTACCGAGCTTTTCTCGGAAGGCTCTTCAGAAAAGTTTGCCTGGTAAGAACCAGACATTCTCAAGCCCTCGGCCGAAGCCTTCGGGTATGAATGCCAAACCAATAAGGCACTTCTCTTTATGTCCTTCGTCACTCGAATATGATTGTGCGGTCGGGCCGGAATATTAACCGGCTGTCCATCAGCTGCGGCTTTCGCCATTGCCTTAGGGCCGCCTAACCCGTGGTTGATTGCCAGTGCCACGGAAACCTTGGATTTTCGGGGTTCCAATTTCTCATTGGGATAGTGGTTACTCATTCCAACATTCTCTCTTCATAACGCTCCACAGGCTCTCACGAGTCCTGCTTCACTGCATTACGAATGCTCTCCTACCACGCCACGCGATAAATCGCGCAGCATCCATATCTTCGGTAGCGTGCTTAAGCCCCGGTACATTTTCGGCGCCCCATACCGATCGAATAGTGAGTTGTTACACACTCTTTAAAGGATGGCTACCTCTAAGCCAACCTCCTATCTGTCTATGGTACGAGACTACCTTTAACACTGAGCACGCATTTGGGGACCTTAGATGATGGTCTGGGCTGTTCCCCTCGCGACCACGGAGCTTAGCCCCCGCAGTCTGACTACCGTGATAACGCCCGCGGTATTCGGAGTTTGATTGAGTCGTCGGTCTTTCGACCTTTACGGCTCATCCAGTAGCTCTACCCCCACGGGTTACTTCACGGCGCTAGTCGTAAAACTATTTCGGAGAGAACCAGCTATTACCGAAATCGATTAGCTTTTCACTCCTTACCTCAGCTCATCCGAGAGTTTTGAACAACTCACCGGTTCGGACCTCCCCCCACCTTTCGATGAGGTTCATCCTGGCCAAGGCAAGCTCTTCCGGCTTCGGGTCTTAGGTAAACGACTCAAATTTCGCGCTTTTAACACTCGGTTTCCCTACGGGTCCTCCCGCGAACGGGATTACCCTTGCCGCTTACCCAAAGTCGTTGGATCATTCTTCAATAGGCACACTATTAGCCTTGCGGCCTTTAGTTCCTTGTAGGCAAATGGTTTCAGGTTCTATTTCAACGGCCTTACCGGCCTGCTTTTCACCTTTCCCTCACGGTACTTGTTCGCTATCGATCATCAAAAGTATTTAGCCTTGCCTGATAGTACAGGCGATTTCACTCGAAGCTGTTTGACCTCGAGCTACTCAAGAAAAGAAACTAAAGAGATCGGTTGTTTTCGTCTACGGGGCTATCACCCGCTTTGGCGCGCCTTTCCAGGGCGCTTCGACTAACCACCAATTTTGTAACTCTTCCTTATTTATCCATAATGCATGGCCCGTCTTGCGACCAGCCACACATTATAGATAAACAGAGTCTCTCCCTTATAACCCCAAAAATTCTTGCGAACATTTGGTTTGGGCTCTTCCCATTTCGCTCGCCGCTACTTAGGGAATGGGCGGAACACCTTAACCCAGGGCGCATCTTTACCGAAGCCCTAAGTTAAAATGTTCCGCGTTGTTTTTTACTCCTCCGCTTAATGAAATGTTTTACTTCAGCGGGTGCACTCTCCGACTTGCGCCGGAGTCATCGTGGTTTACACGATGGGGTTTCCCCATTCGGAAATTCCCGGATCATAGGTTGCTACGCACCTCCCCGAGACGTATCGTCGCTACGCCACGTCCTTCGTCGTCTTTTGATGTCAAGGCATCCACCATTTGCCCTTATCTGCCAGCCATCCCAATACTGACTTACGTATTTTTGCCTCGCCAGTCGCTGCGATCGCGACGCGAGGCTCAGTTATCTATTTATCGGCCCGCCAGTTACGCGCAAACCGAAAATATTTTTTCAAAGTAATTACGGATGAAGTAAGAAAAAACCGCCTGGACAGCGGCTCCCTTCACGTGCAAGAAACACGTTCGTTAGCCGCGCCTTGTGGTTAGTTTTTTTGAATTCATCATCCGTAGGGACATTATAGGGCGACGCGCCAAACCCTGTCAACCCCCAGAAGGACGGCGTCCTAAGCAAGGCTTGGGCACTTCCTGCAAAATAAAAACCCCGACTTTCCGTCGGGGGCGTATCCGCCATAAACTGGTCTTGCCGGCCAGCAATCTAGAGGGCGGTACTTGATCAGCTTTCAGGTTAACAAAATAACCGAATCCGGGCAACCTTCGCTAACCGCAAGAATCCGTAGCAGAAAGATTTACAGGCTAAACTCGGCAAAATAAAAATCGCCGCTCCTCACAAGCGACGACTTTTATTTTTATTTACGTAAGCTAAAAATATGCTTACTTGAATAAGATCTTACCATATCCGCTCCGCGAATCAAAACCCGCGGTTGTGGATATAAAAGAGACTATCTGTGTCCTTCGGTGTGGTCTCTTAACTGCCCGATCAGGTGTGACGCATAATCGCGCCCGCCCAATCCGAAGGCCAATCCTCCGGCAATCGCGAGCATGGCGATAAAACCGGTCACAACCGCGTTAATGATGCTCGCGGCAATATTGAGCTCAACCAAGGCGGCGAAAAAACCGAAAAGAATTATCGCCCACCACGAGAGTGAACCCAAGAAATGCGCCGCGTGCAATTTGGCGCCCATGACCGAAGCCATCACCACACGCTTTGAGAAATTGCCGACAACCACCGCGGCCAACATAATCAGAACCGCAATGATGACGTTCGGGATGTAGAAGAGCACCTGGCGGAGGAAATCCGAAAGCGCGAAAAGCTGCAAAATGTCCGATGCGGCGAGCAGAAACGCGACGACCAGGAACCAATAGACCAAGCGGCCCAGGAACCTTGAGGCGCGCAAACGCATGCCGGCCCGCTCAACGTAGGGCGCAATGCCCAACTTGGCAAGGAACGAATCAAGCTTTACCGCGTCAAAAATTTTCTCCACTAGTGTACCGAGGCCTGCGGCGACGATCAACCCGACAAAGAGTACGATCAAGGCACCGATCAGGTTCGGCAAAAAACTCACCACCCCCACCCAAAGATTCTGTAAGGAGCCAACGATTACCGCGCTCCAAGTTTGTGCAACCATAATAATGTTTAGTGTGGATTAATCGACCTTTAATACTCTTTAATTATAGCAAATTTGGGCGCGCGCTAGGATTATGCCGTAAAAACGGCGGTTTTCTTTAGAATCCGCAACGAGCTTTGACCTGCACGAGGTCGGCCGCCGCGAGTTTTTCGTTCATACTTTCATTTAACCGGTACATAATCGCCTTGGGGTCATCCACGTGGGGCAGCCCTAGCGCATGCCCAAGCTCATGCGCCAATACACGCACCAACCGCGCATTCGTATCAAACTGATAAATGTCTATTTCTTCGCCACTCGCATCACTTTTATATACACCCTCTTCAAATTCCGCGCCGCGCACCTGTCCAATCTCGTTAAATTGATTGATGTTAAGGTTTAATTCAATAACTAGGCGATTCAAGACAACCACGATCGCATTAATATTCCCAACTTCAATGTTTAAGTTTGCCTGAAGCCCGTTGATCGCCGCAGCTTCCGCGGCAAGTGATGTTCCCTCCGCATTCAGTTGGTCGTATGTGGACCGTGGCACGCCACCGCGTTTATTCCAATAAGCCATGGATGCCTCGTACGCGCTTTCCCGACTTTTAAACGCCGCGACGCGGGTATCATACGCAGATTTTTGTGATAAATAGTCAGCCCGCATCGCGTCATATTTTAACTTAAGTTCGTTATATGAAGCATTGTCGTCGCCGACCACAATACCAAGCGCCTTCAATTTTTCCGTTGCTTCTTGGCGGAAATCGTACACAAGGTTGATTTTTATATTTCCGCTTTCTGCATACGCAAAAAGATTTTTCCCAACGGGCTTTTCCCATATTGCTTCGGCTTCTGCCATCGCGCTCAAGAAGGCGGTTTTTGATATTCCAAACCGTGAATCAAAGGAGCCGATACTATAGGTGATAGGCTCTGCACAAGGGAGAAGCTGGCCACGAAACCGCGCGAGAAGATCCCCAATTTCACCCCGGAATATAAAAATCGCAGCCCCGGTTGCCGCTCCAACAAGAATGACCGTGAGAGCTCGTTTCATAGATATCTTTCTGCTAGTCTGCCTCTTTATCGGTAAATACGACAAGTCGATTGGAATAACTTTTCTGGGCCTTATTCCAAGTCCCCTCGCAGGTTATGAGATTAAGGTGTGCTTTCCCATCATTTGAACCAAATACTTCTGGGGCATCTTCGTTCTGAGCATATGTACGAGATTCACGGACAACAAAAGTTATGATTGCGCCGCCGTCGTCTTCGACATATATTTTGTCTCCTTTCTTCAATTTATCTAAATTATCGAATGCGGCCGGGATGCCATTTTTCCAGCCGTAGTGTCCTGCAATCGCGGCGCTACCCTTTTCTCCAGGACGTGGCCCTAGATCGAACCAGGCTACTTCGTCTGGACCTTTAGGCACATCCATTGCACCCGCGGGCGTAAAGCCGACATGCTCGACGGCTGAGTCAACATTAATCTCTGGGATTTTTAGGCGAACCGGAAGCCCCGCCCTGGCTTGTTCAATAAAAACATCTGTTTGGTTAGATTCGACTGGCTTGATTTCCGCCAAATTTTGCGGATTCTCTCTGCCGGAGTCTTGACCAAACAAATTAGGAACCGCAAAGAGAACGACTATCGCAAAAAACGCAGTTCCAACAATGCCGACAACTACCAGTGACCGCTTTAATGAGATTTTCGATCGCATAGATTTTTCAAAAGGTTCATGAACATGGAAAACGCCTAATGCCTATCTATCACAGACCGGAGCGCTTTCGCCGACGGCCTCATCTGTCGTGTCGGCATCAGCCTCAGCCTTGGTGCGATGCACGCGGCCATCAATATGATTGGGAGGGGCGTAGACGGTATAAATCTTGAGGTCCTGGGTACCGGTATTCCAAAAATTATGGTCAGTGCCTGGAACCACCACGACGACATCACCGGGGCCAACCGGAAACTTCTTGCCATTAAGCTCGCCCTCGCCTGTTCCCGAAAGAAAGAATAGTGTTTGCTCGGTATATTTGTGCGTCTCTTTCCCGACCTCACCACCCGGAGGGATACTCATCACGACCAGCTGACTGTTTAGGCCGGTAAACAAAACGCGGCGGAAATTTGTGTTCTCTTGCGCGGCCTTCACGATATCGCCATGATAGCTTGTGGGGATTTTCTCCGTGACCGGGGACGGAATTAATATCTTAATCAGAAAGAGAACTATTATTACAGAAACTACAATGACAATACCAACAATAACCGATAACCGCTTTAATGATATTTTCAATTGCATAGATTTTTCAAAAGGTTCTTTACCATAAGAGCCAGACAAACTTTTGTCTGGCTCTTATTTGTCTCTTATTTACCGAGTCTGCTCAATGTTCGGGCTAAGCTTTGCGCTTCCTTAGGGCTACAACGATTGAGCCCGAGGCTACTAAGAG
>JBGQLC010000034.1:0-5546 GCA_041499885.1 Minisyncoccia bacterium | reverse complement strand
TATTCCAACCTCTATTGACCGAAGCTGGAGTTGAAATTGGGTATTTTGGGATTGTCCACGCTGCGCTGGCGGGGTTTCAAATCCTCCTGCTGAACATGTATCTGCCTATTGAAAAATTCCTTGGAAAAAAGAAACGACTGCTCTTTTGAACGGAATCTGCGCTTGTTTGCCGGAAGTATATTGGCTAAATAACCCTCGCGACATGGAAATCGCAAAAAACAAAGTAATGCAATTAAGAAAGGCGCGGAGTATCGGCTTCGATGTGCCCAGGACGATTGTCACCAATAATCCCGACTCGGTGAAAGATTTTTTTGAACTTTGTGGCGGCAATATCGTTTTTAAGACAATGGCACTAGGCTTCCTGGATTATGGTGAAAAGGGATTCAATGTCCCGACAACGCTGATAACCGAAACACATCTTGGAAAACTCGGCCTGATTACGAGCTGCCCCTCGCTGTTCCAAGAACTTGTGGACAAAAAGTATGATATCCGGGTCACGATAGTTGGCGATAAGGTTTTTGCCGTCAAAATAGATTCGCAAAAACACAGCGCCACCTCAATTGACTGGAGAAAACCGCAATTTATAAGCGAGCTTGGATACCAGATCGTCGACCTACCCGACACGGTAAAGAACATGTGCCTCAAGATTACACATGACCTTGGGCTGCGGTTTGGGGCCATTGATCTGGCACTTAGTAAAGACGGCAAATACTACTTTTTCGAAATAAATCCTAACGGACAGTGGCAGTGGGTGGAATATTTTACTGGGGCTTGCATTTCAGGAGCAATCGCTGATATGCTGGCCTCAGAAAATCCAATACAGAAAGGAGGGTAGAAAATGGACACAACCGTTACCACGGCAGAAACGTTCGCCGCGATTTGCGCTGTTGAATCCGCCGAAGTCAAGCTTCCGGCGGGTGTCAGCTGGACCGGCACAGGCGGCTCCAAGCACCGCGACGACTAGTCAAATGGCGGCTCTTAAAAAGGAGCCGCCTTATTTTACTTATTTCATGTAATAATGATTAAATGGATAATAAAATGGACAATATAAATATCGGATTTAAAACGAAGTTCCTTTTGATAGGCGAGATTCATGGGATTCGCGAAAATATTGATGTTTTAAAATTGTTTATAAATTTGTATTTGGCGACTAAAGAAAAGTTTGTTGTTGCGCTAGAGTGGCCGGCTAATTTGTCTGGGGAAATTAATAAATATTTACTTGGCAGAGCCGACAACCTTAATTGGGAAAAGTGGGATTTTATAAATTATAAAGATGGCAGGATATCAAAAGAGCATCTGCGATTTCTTTCCTTGTTACGGGCAAGAAATGTGCACCTATCAAAAAATCGGAAAATATCGATAAGGTGTTTTGATGCCTCAACAAACGAGTGGAACGCGCGGGATAAATTGATGGCAAAAAATCTTAAATCAACAAGGGGCAATGTTCTTGCCATAATGGGCAATTTCCATGCAAATAAAATGAGATTCGAGCTAAGCGGACAAAAATATATACCATTAGGTTCTCTCCTGCCACAGCAGGAAACAATGGCTATAAAAATTGAGTATTTATCCGGAAAGTTTTATAACCACAAAATTAAAACCATACGAAGCAAAATAAAATCGGGCTCGGGACTGAAGAAAAGTGGACAGAAAGGTTTTGACTATGTTTATGTGATCTCAAAAGCCCATCCTGTTAAAATGCTTGTTTAAGCTATTCCTGGAATACTACACCAAAAAAACGCTATCGCTTGTATCATTTGACTAACATTACCCGAGCACAACTACTTGTTCAATTTTTTAAAATCATTTAAAATTAGACCATTATGCCAGGTAGTCCTGCCTGCCGGCGGGCAGAGAAAATTCGATAGTTACGATCCTGGCGAACAAGGTCTAAAATCAATATCAATAATCGAATTTCTACTACCTGGTATGGCCAACAAAAAAGATAAGATTGAGGGAAAAGAGAGCGACGCGGAAGATATGGAAAATTTACTCTCTTCGCTCCGAGACAAATTCGGCGAAGGAGCGGTAATGAAGCTCGGCGAGGTCCGGAAAACAAATGTTTCGGTAATTCCGACAGGCTCATTTTCGCTCGACCTGGCGCTGGGCGTCGGCGGGCTGCCGCGCGGCAGAATCGTTGAAATTTTCGGCCCGGAATCAAGCGGCAAGACGACATTAGCGCTAAATGTCGTAGCGCAAGCGCAGAAACAAGGCGGAAAAGCGGCCTTCATCGACGCGGAACACGCGCTTGATCCGGAATATTCCGCGAAATTAGGAGTTAAAATAAATGACTTGCTGATTTCACAACCGGACAGCGGCGAGGAAGCGTTGAACATCCTGGAAACCCTGGTACGCTCGGGAATGCTTTCGGTAATCGTGATTGACTCAGTGGCGGCGCTCACGCCTAAAGCCGAAATCGAGGGCGAGATGGGCGCGCAGTTCATCGGACTGCAGGCAAGAATGATGTCACAGGCGCTGCGCAAGCTTACCGCGATAGCCGCGAAATCAAACACGCTCATAATTTTCATAAACCAGATCCGCATGCAGGTCGGCGTATTCTTCGGCAATCCCGAGACCACTCCCGGCGGCAAAGCGCTGAAGTTTTCATCATCGGTGCGCATCGATGTCCGCCGTATGGCGCAAATCAAAAAAGGCGACGATGTGGTGGGCAATCGCGTCAAGGCCAAAGTGGTTAAAAACAAAGTCGCCCCGCCGTTCAGAACGTCCGAATTCGACATTATGTTCGGCGAAGGCATTTCCTACGAGGCCGACGTCATAAACGCGGCAATCAGATACGGCGTGGTCACAAAATCAGGAGCGAGTTATTCGTTTGAAGGCGAAAAGCTCGGAACCGGATTCGATAATGTGCGCGAAAAGATGAAGGAGGATAAAAAACTGCTGAATGAAATAAAACACAAAGTTGTGGCTATCGCGGGATAATATGGACAGGGCATTTGAGCGGGCGCCATCGCGCCTAGACGACAAAAATTTTATAGCCGAAATTCGCGTCGCCTTTGCAGACGCCATACTTGAGGAAGTTACCGAACCGGACCCGCGCCGCCAGCGGCCCCAATATAGCGAGGCGGCAATAAAGAAAATTATGGCCGGAGAAAGAGTCGAAGCAAGCGACGGTGTAAGTGATAAGCTGGTCCGTGTAGGCCAAGACTTCCGCCTGACGCCGGATGAAATTGACCGGCTCAAAGAAATCTTTCTTAAATAAAAAATGCCCATCTCGGGCGTTTTTTATTTTTATTTAAAGCCTCGCCATCGCTGCCGCGACAGCGGCTTTGGAAGTCGCGATCATCAGATAGGCATTATTTTTATACCAGCCGTAGATTAAAACGGTGCTGGATGCGCTGAAATTCACGACTCGCACCAGATCCGGATCGCCAACAATTTGGTCGCTCTTAAAGCTCCCGCTCGGTTCTCCTGGAGATATCGCAAAAAGATTTGCGAACCCTCCCGGCGCGCCTTCAATTTTTAGCTGAATGCTCGGCTGTACGACAACAGGAATTTTACCCGGCAAGAGCTTCAGGATTATGCCCGGATAAAAATTCTTTTGTTCGCGATAAACGAATACGGTCGGGTCAACGCTAAAAGTAGATGAGACAAATTGCGGGTCCAAAGTGCTAGCGCCAACCGCCGAAAGAAAGTCAGAAAGGGCAAGCGCGTTTCCGTTTTGATCCTGCATCAAAGGCTCGACAAAAGTGGAAGTCGGTGCGGCAGTTTTCATTGCAAAAGCAAGCGCGGCGCCCACGGTTGAAGTACCCGATAATTGAACCGGGAAGGACGCGTCGGGTTTTACGCTAAAAAATGAATTATGAAAAAACCTTGCCGAGGGCGCCGCAGGCGCGGTGCTGGTTGGCTGCGCGGGTGTGGGCAGGGTCGCAACGGGCTTTTGCGCCGGCGGTGCAGTTGGTTGAACGAACAAGGAGGGCAAAAGGAAAAACCCGACAAGAAACAGAACTGGTATTCCGATTGCGAGAAGTATTATGAGTAGCTTTTTAGAACGCGGCGCCTCCGCTGTCTCGGCGACAACAGTTCCTACCGGCTGTCCCCCAATACTGCCAGAACCGGACGAGGAAGACGTTCCGAAAGACGGCAAGGGTGTGCTTTGTTGTGCCGTCACATTCGCCTTGTCGGTTTTAAGCGAGACGCGTTCGCCGGTCGGCAACGCCCCTCCGCCTTTCCCAAGCGATTCGGTGTCCGAGGCCATTGTGCGAATAGTCACCTCCGCCGAAGAAGAGGGTACGCGGGGCACGCTCGGACCGGAATAAGGACTGCGCGATTCATCCATATTCTAATTGTAGCACCAGCGAATAATATTTATAGCTGCTTTATCGAAAGGCCTATCCTGCCGTCGGTTTCCACGCGGATAATTTTAGCGCGAACGGAATCTCCCTCTTTTACCACATCAGTCACGTTTTTAACGAATCCGTTTTTAAGCTCCGAGACATGGATCATCCCGTCTTTGCCTCCGCCCAGGTCAAGAATCGCTCCAAAATCAAGAACTTTTATGATCGGCCCCTCAACTATTTCTCCAACTTTATATTCACGGGTCAGCGCTTTAATCTCCTCGATCGCGGCATTTACTTTCTGCATATCCCGGCCGGCGACAAAAACGCCGCCGTCTTCTTCAATATCAATTGCCTCAAGCCCGTATTTCTCTATCATCCCGTTAATGGTCTTACCGCCGGGGCCGATAACCATGCCTATCTTCTCCGGATTTATTTTCATCTGCACGATTGCCGGAGCGTATTTGGAAATCGCCGGGCGCGGCTTGGCGAGAGTTTTCTCCATCACATCCATAATCTCAAAGCGCGCTTTTTTGGCCTGAAGCAGAGTGGCCTTAATGACGTCCGCGGTCAGCCCGTGGAATTTAACATCGAGCTGCACGGCATTCACTCCGTCACGTGTGCCGGCCACTTTAAAATCCATATCGCCGTAATGGTCCTCCGGCCCTTGGATGTCGGTCAGAACTTTATAATTTCCTTTGTCGTCGGTCATGACTCCCATCGCGATGCCTGCGGCAATTTTTTTGATCGGCACGCCGGCATCCATCATCGAAAGCAGCGAGGCGCAAACCGTGGCCATAGATGAAGAACCGTTGGAAGAAACAATTTCCGAAACAACGCGAACAACATAAGGGAAATCCTCCACCTTCGGCAGTAGCGGCTCAATAGCTTTTCTGGCCAAAGCGCCATGGCCTATCTCGCGACGTCCGGGCGCGCCCATGCGGCCGACCTCACCGACGGAGTAAGGCGGAAAATTGTAGTGCAACATAAATCTCCGCTTCTCATCGGTCATCATAGTTTCAACTATCTGCGAGGCACCGGGCGCGCCGAGAGTGGTGATTGCGAGCGCCTGAGTGTTGCCGCGCACGAAGAGCGCCGAACCGTGAGTTCGCTCAAAAAGCCCGACTTGTGCCTCAAGTCCACGCAGCTCATCAAGTTTGCGGCCATCTGGGCGAAGGTCTGACTCCAGAATATTTTTGTGCACTAAAGCGTCAACTTCTTCTTCGAATACGCCTTCGGCGGCGTGTAAAT
>JBGQLC010000033.1:0-5694 GCA_041499885.1 Minisyncoccia bacterium | reverse complement strand
GTGGAGATGGTGGGAGTTGAACCCACGTGTAAAGATGGTTTCGATGGCCCTTCTACGAGCGTAGTCTAACTAGGTTAGGCAAATTGCCCCGCTATGTTTAGTTCCGAAAAATGCGGAGCACTACTCCGGAACGAGTCTCCTTATATAAGACCGGCTATGAATCCAAGAGACCCGGACTCGCCGATCCCGACTTAGGCTAAAGCGAAAGCCGGAGCTGCAACTTTTGAGTTGGCAGTTATAAATTTTGCGCGAGATTTACGAGATCGCACTCGGCTCGCCAGTCCATGAGCCATCTTTATCGATGCCTGGCATCCCCGTATTTAGTTTTCAAACGCCTACACTATACAACAATTTTTAGAAAAAAGCAAGGTAATGCGCGATTTACCGTTGCCATTATTTTCCGAAAGGAATACGATAGAGGCATGAAATCGGCTGAAGATTTTAAAGAAAACAAAGACCAGTTGAGCCCCAAAGAAAGACTGCTTAAGTCGTTTGGCCTCTCGGCCGACGCAAGCGATGAGGTTATACTCCACGCGCTGGAGAGCGAAGAAAATGAAATAAATCTAGAAATCGGCTCACAACACGGAGAAGATGTGCGCAAGGAAATGCTCTACGAAGAAAAATTCGAAAGAGAAACAAAAATCGCCGCGCTTAATAAGCTTATAAAGCTTTTCGAGAAAGATGAGACAGTAAACAAAGAGAGGCTCGCGGAAGCGTATAAAGAATTGCTGCGCGATGCCGAAACGCTTCAAATCCCTCCACACGAGGAAGAAAAATCTTCTGAAGAAAACTCTTAACAAAAAGCTGCAGCATCTCCTGCGGTTTTTTAATGTTTACATTTATACATTCACTCTGTTACAGTGAGGCCAGTAATTTAATACGAAAGGCCAGGGTATGCCAAGAGTGCTTTGGACCCAAGTCGATTGTAAGCAGATAGAGAAAGTCGCTAAATTTGTCAGCACGCTCCCCGAAGAGCGACCGTTCAATTCTTATTCTTTTTTCAATGGCGACGAGGAGATTGTCGCGAGCGACAACTATCCGGCTCTGGACGACCCACATGCCATAGATTTTTTCTTCGCGACCTGTCTTCATCAGCACGGCTTCTGGCTGGGAAATGACCAGGGATACGAGAAACCACTCACGGGAATTCTGAACGGCCGGGAGGAAAAAGGCTCCGACCTCCTCGAGAAGGCGGCAATGAGGACGCATAGCCGCGACCCAGAGTGGTGCAGCCCGAAGCGACTCAGCACGATGTCCAAAAGCGAATTTCGGAAGATTTTCTCCGACGACAATGGTCCGATTCCCTTCCCGGATATCGATGAGCGCGTGCGCGTCACGAATGAGTTCGGCAAGTGGTTTGAGGAATCGTACACGACGCCGAGCGACATAGTCGAACGCTGCAATACGCTGTTCCCCAAAGAAGCGCTCAAATTTTTCCTGTCATTTACGGCAATCATTCCCGGCTATAAGGAAGACCCGATCCAGAAAAAAGGACTGTTGCTCGCGATGGCCTTGAATAACCGGCCCGAGCAATTCCTCAAAGTGAAAGACACCGAGAGATGGCGGCCGATAGTCGACTACCACTTGATGCGCGTTTCGCTCCGCCTGGGATTCATCAAGCTCACAAAACGAGACGAGGCGGCGATTTGCGCCCGCGAGTGGGTTGATGCGGACACGGAACTCGGCATCCGGCTTGCGACTCATGCGGCGGTGATGCTGCTTATAGCCCTATCCGGCCGTCCGATGTCGCAAATTGATGTCCTCCTCTGGATGGCTCGGCGATATTGTCCGGAGATGAAAACGCCCGATTGCGCAAAATGCGTTTTCATCTCCGTCTGCGAAAAGAAGGTCAACCGTTTCCAGCCGGTCTTTCGTACCTGGCTTTATTAAAAAACTTTGCCCCGACACCAGTCGGGGCTTTTGATATAAAAAGCCGGCTGCATTGCAGCCGGCATATTGTCTACTTTTATGCTGAGGAGTGAAGCCAATCGGACACAGCCTTCGCGTCACGTTCTCTCCAAGCGATGTTAGAGCTGATCCGCTCTAAGACCTGCCGGATGGTTCGTTTCGCGCCAGGGATACGGTTGGTCTTGAAAAAGAGTTTGACGTCTTCAAGATGCGCCGCATCGGCAAATCCCGATGGAACTTCAACGAAATACTGTAAGAGGGTCAAGCCGCCATTCTCGTAGCGCTCAAGTAAGGTCTTCCAGTTTTCTTTGACGAAATTCCAGGCCGTTTCGCGAGCAGCCTTGTGCCCACTCATACCGATCACGAGTATCGGCAAATCTTGCTTGCGCATCTTTTCCGAAAGGCCGAGGACCAACGCTGCTTTGAGTACTTCTTGGTTTTTGAACGAACCTAACGCTCTGATTACGCGGATCTTTTCCTCGTGGAAGTCAGCGGCATCGTAGAGCTTTACGAGACTATCGAATTCTCGCAGACCACCGTTTTCCGCAACTAAAGCGTATACCGCGCCGCGGATATCGGGATCGAGCTCTCCACCGGCGACAAAGCCTTCAAAGCGCTTCTTCGCTTCACAAATGGCATCACTGTCACCGAAACCTCCTGCGTTCCGTATGGCAAGCGAACGCAAAAGGATATCCAGATGCCCGTCATCCGGCTTCTTGTCCCAGCCGCATCGGTCTAGGATAGACCCGAAAAAGCCCTGCGCCAGCGTTTCGATGGCAACACACGTCTCAGACTCACCGAAGATTTGTTCGATTGAATTCCAAGCTCCGGCAATCACCTGCCAGACGCTGTAGTCCTTTTCTTGGGAGTAGGCGGATAACGCGGTGAATGCGCATGGAGTGCTAATGTATCCCGCTCGCGCCAAAGCGAAAGTGTCATCCAAAAATCCCAGTCGGTCGATCGCGCCGAGTTTCTCGGAGCGAATCGCTCGGACAATACGGTCAAAAAGATCGTCCGAATAGGCCACGCGGTAGAAACCGCTCTGTTCCGGATTCAATTTGACCCAGTCGCTTGCCGAAGCAAGAACGCTAATTGTCATTCGCCGCCTACCCATGTAGGTAAAATCCGGACGCAAACCGGGAGTCAGCACACCAATCGGAATTTTCCAGAGCGAATTGTCGCGGTCCTTTCGACCATCCAAGAAAAATCGCTCTTGCTCAAGCTGAAGCGTTAACTTGTCGCCATGCTGTTCGCCGTTCACCTTTAGCACCGGATAGCCCGGCTGCTCGGTGTAGCGGGCCATGATGGCTCGCACCGGCTTCTTCGAAATCTTCTCGAGGGCTGCCCAGAGGTCTTTGGTCGTAGCATTGCCAAACCGATGCTCGGTCAGGTAATGATTCAAACCCTTTCTGAAATCATCGCCCAAGAAATGTTCGAGCATCCGGTTTACCACCGAGCCTTTGCTGTAGGTGATACCGTCAAACACTTCGCGGATTTCTTCAGGGTCATTGACCGCCACCTCGATGGGATGCGTATTCTTCAGACTGTCTTCATGAAGCGCGGAAAGATATTCACCGGCGACATGCTGCGTCCAGATGTTCCAGTCGGGAAATTGATGGTCAACCGCCATAGGTCCCATGAAAGACGCGAATCCTTCATTGAGCCAGAGATCGCTCCACCATTTCATCGTGACCAGATTGCCGAACCACTGATGGGCCAGCTCGTGATTGACCACTTCGGCCACACGCTGCATGACCGCACGCGACGGCTTATCCGGATCCGACAACAGCGCTGTCTCGCGATAGGTGATGAGTCCCCAGTTCTCCATGGCGCCTGCGGCAAAATCCGGCAGCGCAACCATGTCGACTTTCGGCAAAGCGTACGGAATTCCGTACCACTCTTCGAAATACTTCAATGTGTGCAGCGCGACGTCGAGCGCGAATTGGCCGTGGGCCTTTTTGCCCGGAGTTGTCCAAACACGCACCGGAATTCCTCGCTCGGTTTTCCCTTCGACGCATTCGAGTTCGGCTACAACGCAAGCCAAGAGATAGGTCGACATCGGCGGGACGCTTCCGTAATCCACGACCTTTTTATTCGGGTCATTGGATGACTTGCTTTCGTACACGATCGGCATATTTGAGAGCGCCGTCATGTGCCCTGGCACTTCCAAGCTCAACCAGAACTCGGCTTTTTTGTCTGGCTCGTCAAAACACGGAAATGCCCGGCGAGCATCGGTTGCTTCAAATTGTGTCGCACATCCCCAGCGCTTTTCTCCTTGAACCGTATAAGAGGTGCGGTACAAACCGCTCATGCCCTTATTTAGAGTTCCCTTAAAAGCGATGCGAAATGATGCGCGGCCAGATTTTAGCTCCTCGCCAAAATCAAAACGCACCGTTTGAGCCTTTTTCTGGTAAGAAATGCTTGTCGGTTTAAACCTAATACTCCCGACAAAAAGCTCTGCTTTTGTCACTTTAATATCAACGGCATGAAGCACCAAAGATTTGGTCGGCTTCTTGATTTGGAGCGCAATACTCACTTCACCTTTGAACGAGAAATCTTCGAAATTCGGCGCCAGATTCAGCTCGTATCTTTTCGGCAGAACATCATCGGAAAGGCGGCAACTTCTGGAATTTTTCACAAATTCTCCTCAACATAAAATTTTATCAGCGCTGCCACCTACGATATATAAAAAGGGCTAGCGGGTCAAGCAAAACGAAGTGTTGCCGGCTCAAATTTGGATCTTTTCAAACAAATATCCCCCAATCGCGACCAAAACCAGCGTTGTAATGCTTAAAATAAAAATGTCGTGCCCTAGCGGATATGAGGCGATGCCGGTTAGGGCGCTGCGCAAACCGTCTACGCCATAGGTCAGAGGGTTGAGCGACGCAAAAGCATCAATCGCCTTGGGCAGACCGCTCAGCGGAAAAATCGCGCCGGATAAGAAAAATATCGGCATCACGATGAAATTCATTATTAGCGGAAATGCCTGCATGTCTTCAATTTGCGAAGCTAATGCTGTGCCCAATGCGGTAAAAAGAACGGCTATCAAAAACATGAAAAATATTCCGGGGAAAATAAATCCGCTTACCGGATGGAATCCGATCAAAAGCGAAATTACAAAAACAATGCAACCTTGGAGCATGGCCACAGTTGCTCCGCCCAATGTTCGTCCGATCATGATTGAAACGCGCGAAACCGGCGCGACCAAAGTTTCTTTCAGAAATCCGAATTGCCTGTCCCAGATTACTTCCATTCCGGCGAAAATCGCGCTGAAGAGCACGCTCATCGCGACGATTCCGGGTACGAGAAATTCAATGTAATTCCCGCCACCCGCTTGTGAATAGATGTGACTGAAACCAAAGCCAAGCCCGACGAGAAATAATAGTGGCTGCCCGATTGAGCCCACAATGCGCGACTTGGAACGAAAATATCTTTTTAATTGTCTCAGCCAAAGAATGTATATTGTGCTCATTTTTTTTATTATCTGTGCCACAAGCGACGCCGCATGCGCATTCCTTCGATATTCCCCGCTTCTTCTTCGCGGATATTCTTTCCGGTAAGAGCGATAAAGGCGTCCTCGAGTGATTTTGTTTTGGTATCGGCCATAAGTTTTGCCGGCGTGCCGTCGGCGACAATCTTGCCGTGGTCAATTATGGCGACAGTACTCGCGACTCTCGCCGCCTCTTCCATGTAGTGCGTCGTGAAAAACACGGTTACGCCCGATTCTTTATTCAGTTTCTGGATATAACTCCAGATGTGATTGCGCGTTTGCGGATCAAGTCCCAG
>JBGQLC010000032.1:0-5872 GCA_041499885.1 Minisyncoccia bacterium | reverse complement strand
CTGTCCTGATAAGACAGAGGTCGAAGGTTCGATTCCTTCGCCGCCCACTCTATATTTTATTTATGACGGAGCCGACCACTATTTACGAAGATCGCGACATAGTGGCGATAAACAAGCCGTCTGGCCTTTTGGTCCACTTGTCGGCAGCAAGCAGCAAACACGAGCCAACGCTTGTTGATTGGCTTTTGAAGCGCTATCCGGAAATAAAAAATGTTGGTGACGATCCCGTAACACGGCCGGGGATTGTGCATCGCTTGGATAAAGCAACTTCCGGCATAATGCTCATCGCAAGGAATCAAGATATATTTTTATTCTTAAAATCGCTTTTCGCGTCGCGGCAGATTCAAAAAACATATCACGCCTTGGTTTATGGTGAGCTCGCAAAACGCTCGGGAACAATCGAGCAGCCGATAGGATTGCTTAGCGGCAGCACGAAGCATTCAGTTCACGGCCAAAAAATGATCAAGGAAGCGCGCACGGATTATAAGGTGCTTGAAGTATTACAGGACGGCGCAGGAAATATTTTTTCATATGCTGAAGTTTCGCCGAAAACCGGCCGCACGCATCAAATCAGAGTGCACTTCGCAGCTATTGGCCATTCGTTAGTGGGAGATCCGCTTTACGGTCGTCGCCATGACCCGGAATGGGCGACCCGGCTCATGCTTCATGCCTTTTCGCTTGAGTTCAAATTACGGGATGGCAATCGGATAAAACTTGAAGCGGAAGAGCCGGAGGATTTCAAAGAGATATTGAAGTTACTTTACCCAAGTCACAATTAGATAGCGGCGAGAGAAGATGCGTGTGGTTTGCTATAATAAAAATCTAAGTTAAATTATGCAGCAAAAAGGTTTTACATTAATTGAGCTTCTAATCGTTATCGCAATTATCACTATTTTGGCCGTTGTGGTTGTCTTGACGTTGAACCCCGCGGAGCTTCTGAAGCAATCGCGTGACGCGAACCGCATCTCCGACTTAAACACACTAAGAAGCGCACTCGCTCTTTATCTTGTGGACGTAGCTGCTCCGCATCTAGCCGATGTCAGCGGTTCCGATAACTACACCTATTGTTGGATGACTGCGACGGGAACTGTCGCCGCCTACGGCGGAGGCATTGGGGTAAGCGGTGCCACCGGCTTTGGCGGCACGTGCGGTGTGTTTACGGACGGCTACATTGCTACGGCGACAAGCTCTCAGAATGCGAATGTTGATGGCACAGGCTGGTTGCCGGTCAACTTTAACTTGATAACCGCCGGCTCACCGATTGCCAAACTGCCGGTTGACCCGGTAAATAATGCGTCGTTCTACTACGCGTATGCCGCTTCCTCAAGCCTAACCTTCGAGCTTGACGGGCATATGGAGAGCGTTAAATTCGCGACAACTAGCGCCACCAACGTGCAATCAAATGACGGCGGCGATTCGCCGTTTGAATACGAAGTCGGCACCGTGCCGGGACTTAAAATCTAAACGAGTTAAGGTTATCCACAGGAATGAATATCCATATGCTATAATTAGGCATAAGTAAATTTGGCTGGTCGGCCAGATAATTTAATAAAAAATAACTAAAAAGAATGCAGCAAAAAGGTTTTACATTAATCGAGCTCCTGGTCGTAATTGGGATAATCACCATTTTGGCCGTCGTAGTCATTTTGACGCTTAATCCGGCGCAGCTTTTGGCGCAGTCACGCGATTCAAACCGTATTTCCGACCTAAATACGCTGAAGAGCGCAATTTCACTTTATCTTGCCGATGTGTCGTCTCCGGATATTGGCGATGCTTCTAAATGTTATGAAACAATTGCCAGTCCCATTCCATATGGAACCGGAACCAATTGTGGCGCGTTTCTCGCTGGCACGGCGAGCACTTCTGCAGATATAGCCGTTGATGGCACTGGCTGGGTACCGATTACCTTCACTAATATTAGCGCTGGCTCGCCAATCGCCAAGTTGCCGATTGATCCGGTAAACACTACTTCGTTCTATTATGCTTACAGGGCATCTTCAACTTTGACATTTGAAATTGACGGACATATGGAAAGCACAAAATACGCAACGACTTCGGGCAGCAACGTACAAAGCACGGATGGTGGCGATTCGCCATATCTCTATGAAGTTGGCACAGCACCGGGTTTGGCATTATAAGCGGTTGGGATGTTGCTTACGGATAAGGTTGCGTTAATAATTTTATTCGTACTTCTTGGAGCGCAATTTGTATTGCGCTCCTTTTTGTTTCGCTATAGGAATTGGATTCGCTGGGGGATAGTCGCGGTAATTTTGGGAATTACCATTTACTGGAGTGGGTATCAGTATTTTTATTGGAAAGCGAATGAATTGACCAAGTCTTTTTTGCCGCCGTATCAAGGCATCGGTTACTTCGCGTATTTTGTTTTTACCAAATTCATCGGTCCGTGGCTTATCGCCCTCGCCGTTTCCTTGCTTTTTGAGTGGGGCGCGAAAGCGCTGAACCGCCGATATGAGGAGCAGTTTTTTGAAGCCGAAGAGCCGGCGCTTATCGGCATCGGAGTTTTTCTCTCCGGCTGGCCCGGATTTCTGATATATGTTCCGGTGGTTCTGGTGTTCGGCGCGTTCTACACCGCTGCCTATAACGCTATCGCGAAAAAGCGCGCTCCGCTTTATTTTTTATGGCTCAGCTTTGCTATTTTTGCTATACTTATAAAAAACTTGTGGGTTCCGACAGATCTCCTCGCCCATTTTAATCTGTAGCATCTCTTTCTTATGGGTGAGCCACACGCTATCTTATGGCACTACCCATTCCTCTTCTTCAATTAAAACAGCGACTAGTCCAGGAAAACCTGATAACTCCGGACAGGTTTGACGCACTCGCCGAAGAGGCCGACCGCAAAGGGCAGAATCTAATCGACCTTTTGGTTTCAAGTAAAATCGCTGATAGCAAATACTTCGCGGTTCTTATCTCACAATTTTTGGGCGTTGAAATAGCTAATTTGGGCAACAAGGCGATTGACGATGACGTGGTGAAGCTTTTGGCTGAGGATATTGCCCGTCAGAGACAAGCTATAGTTTTTGCCAAAGAAGCCGATGGCACGCTCGACGTCGCCATGGCCGACCCGAGCGACCTTTCGACGATAGAATTTCTTGCTCAGCGTCTGCAGGCGCATGTCCGGCCATACCTCGCAACGCCGGACGACCTTAACCGGGGATTTACGGTTTACGGCTCGCAGCTCACCAGTGATTTTAAAAGAATTATTGAGGAGAATATTCAGGAATCGCTTCGTAGCCAGGGGAAAACCGGAGCGGAAGCGGCAGCGGACCTGCCGATTGTCGCCTTAGTCGACAATATTCTTTCATACGCGATTTCTTTGCGGGCTTCGGACATACACTTGGAAGCGCTTGAGGAAAAAACACTGATTCGTTACCGGATCGACGGCTTGCTTTATGAAGTTATGGAGATACCAAAGGCGGTTCATCCGGCTATTATCGCGAGAATAAAACTTCTCTCCGGCTTGAAGATAGACGAACATTATGTGCCGCAGGACGGACGTTTCCGGCATCAGATTGGCGCCAACCAATATATCGACATACGTGTCGCGGTAATGCCCACTTCATTTGGGGAAAAAATCGTAATGCGCTTGCTGGAAGCCGCGCAGAAACCGCTATCGCTTGAAGAGTTGGGTATGTTGCCGCAGACCGCGGAGATAGTCGCCCGGAACCTGAAGAAGACTTACGGAATGATCATTATTTGCGGTCCGACTGGTTCCGGTAAAACGACGACGCTTTACGGCATTATGAATCTTTTGAACAAGCCGAACGTGAATATCGTCTCGGTCGAAGACCCGATCGAATACAATATTAAGTTTGTGAATCAATCGCAGATCAATCCCGAAGCCGGCATAACTTTCGCGAGCGGCTTGCGCGCGCTTTTGCGGCAAGACCCGAACATAATTCTCGTTGGCGAAATCCGGGATAAAGAAACGGCTAACATTTCCATACAAGCGGCGCTTACCGGTCATTTGTTGCTTTCTTCGTTACACACGAGTGACGCGCCTACGGCCATTCCGCGTCTCTTTGATCTTGACGTGCCGCCATTTCTCGTTGTCTCTACTTTGAATCTTTCTCTGGCTCAACGGCTGGTGCGCCGAGTTTGCCAGTCGTGTATTTATTCATACGAGCCGGGAGAGGAAATCCGCAAAAATATCGGTGATCAATTTCACATCGTGGGCATCGGGAAAGAAGAAAGCCGCATACCCAAAGTTTTTTACAAAGGGAAGGGTTGTTCGGCTTGCGGTGGCACCGGCTATCGTGGGCGTATCGGCATTTTTGAAGCGCTGGAGGTCACCGATCCGATACGCGAAATGATACTGAGGCCAAATTTCGACATGGAGGCGTTGCGTGTTGAGGCCCGAAAAAACGGGATGAAAGCCATGTTTGAGGACGGCTTGGAAAAAGTTGAGCTGGCAATGACAACCGTAGAAGAAGTTATGCGCGTGATCCGCGAATAAATCCCGTTAGAGATCAACCATCCTATAAGCTGCCCGATCTTTATAGTCATATCTACGTGTCAATTAAAATCCCGATTATCAATCAACGGAAACGCATGCGTTTCCTATCTCTAACGGGATAAACTGTTATACTTAACTAAAGATATCGCATGCCGGGTAGTGAAAATTCGATAGCGACTCTCCGGCAAATATCGCCATATAAATCTTAACCAATCGAATTTCTACTACCCAGCATGCTATATCACTACATCGCCGCCGAGCAGTCGGGGAAAATCATCGAAGCGGATTACGACGCGGATAATCTTGCGCAAGTACTCAGGTTCCTGAGTACAAAAAATTTACGTCCGGTTTCGGTCAAATCCCTAAAGCAGGAAAGAGGGCTCTCAAGATATATTTTGGGAGGCATCAGCCTGACCGACAAGGTTTTTCTGACCAAATATCTTTCATTGATGCTCCGCGTGGGCACCGATCTTTTGTCCGCGATAAATATCTTGATAGCCGATTTTGACAAGCCGGCTATGAAAAATTTATTGCTTGAAATCCGCGAGAACCTAACGCGCGGCCGGCAATTTTATGAGACCTTCGCCAAATATCCCAGAATTTTTTCGCCGGTTTTCGTCAATTTGGTTAAGGCCGCCGAGGCCTCAGGAAATTTGCAGAAAACATTTGAGGAACTGAGTAACTCTCTTCAGCGCGAAGCTGAGTTGCGTTCGCACATCCGCTCGGCCATGATCTACCCCGCGATAATTCTTGTCGCTTCGCTTTCCATTTTTATTTTTTTAAGCACGTTCGCCTTGCCGAAGATCGCTAACGTTTTTTTAAGCAGCGGACTTAAAACCCCGGTATTTTCGCAAATAGTTTTTGGCGTCGGCTTATTTGTTAACGCGCACATCGGTATCATATTGCCGTTGCTTATTTTCGGCACTACCGGGCTCATCTTGTTTTTACTGAAGACCGAACTTGGTCGCCGACTTATTGACCGCACTTTTTCCACGCTGCCGATAGTCAAAAAAGTTTACCGGGAAATTGCCATCCAGCGCTTCGCTTCAACTTTTAGCGCTCTCATGAAAGCCGGCTTGCCGATAATTGAAGCGACAAAAATTACCGCCGAGGTCGTGAACGCGCCGCAGTTCAGATTCGCCTTGAACCGTATCGCCGACGAGGGTCTGGCCAAGGGGCTTACTATCGGCGAGGCGTTCAAACGTGAGGCGATATTCCCAAAAGTCGTGACCAATCTGATGGCTATTTCCGAACGGGCCGGGCACCTCGACGAGGTTTTGCGGACGCTCGCCGATTTTTATTCATCAAGCATCGACGAAAGCATCCAGACGCTGGTCCGTCTTCTTGAGCCGGCGCTGCTTCTCTTGATGGGTCTTGTAGTGGGCTCAATCGCGCTTT
>JBGQLC010000031.1:0-5919 GCA_041499885.1 Minisyncoccia bacterium | reverse complement strand
GATACCCTTCGGACGGTGGTAGGTCGCCTTCTTCCATGTACCTTCCGGCTTGTCGGTCGGACGAACATAGAGCGCGGCGTCCAAGGCATAGGGGCCAAAGTACCGATTCCACTCATTGCCCAATGTCTCCGCCTTGCGCGCATCCTTGAACATGATGGCATAGAGCGGAGTCGCCGGACTGCCGTCCGTCACCACACGCGAAGTTCCGTACGTGCAGGGCACATAAGGGTTGCCATGTGTGTCGGCGCAAGCCTGAATCGGATTGACTGCTTCCGTAGCTGAGACGAAGCCGACGATGGCCGTAACGGCCAGAAGCGAAATCGCGAGAACTCTTAAGGTCTTCATGACACTTTCCTTTCTGCGCAAAAGCGCAACAAAAGTTTCTTGTTCGATCTCTAATAGCTGCTTATACGGTACACCATTATATGACAAAAGTCAAGGATATGAACTATTTCGGTCTTGACTACGCGAAGTGCATATCAGATTATTAATAATGGCTGTTAGTCCCAGCCGGAAAATATAATTTATATAGAAATGAAATCAATAAAAACATTGATCGTCCTGTCCGTGACCGCCTCGCTTCTGATGCCGGCGCTTTCTTCTGCGCAAAGCGCGGCAGATTTGCAAGCGCAAATCCAAGCGCTGCTAAAGCAAATAGAGACGCTGCAACAGCAATTAAAGCAGGTGCAGAACTCTTCCTGCCATGACTTCAACGCTAATCTTCGGTTAGGCAGCCAGGGAGACGAAGTCCGTGCTCTCCAGTCATTCTTGGGAAAAGAAGGCTTTTAGATCTCAGCGGACGAAACCAATAACGCCCAATACGGCGAGGGCACGGCTTCCGCAATAACAGGTTTACAGGAAAAATATTCCGGTGAAATTTTGACTCCCTCCGGTTTGAAATACGGAACAGGTTTTGCCGGCAACGGCACCAGAAAAAAGCTGAACAGTTTATACGGATGCGCAAATACTACTCCACGGCCCTATCCAACCCCTCTGCCAGCTCCGACTTACCCACCGACGCCGACAACCCCGCCTAAACAGCTCCCTTCACCGCTGCCTACGCCTACCCCGACACCAACTAACCCTCCGACCGTAACGGCGGCACCAAACATCTTGGGTATCGGACCCGAATCCGGACCCATTGGCACGTTGGTGAACCTAAAGGGAACGGGGTTTACAAAGACCGGCAATAGGGTGAGCTTTGGCTACGGTTCAATTATGAGTCTGACATCCGACGGCAATATGATCACTTTCACCGTTCCGGAATCGCTTACGCCGGCATGTTATTACTCAACTCCGAGGTGTCTCATTGCCACTCAGCTTACTCGGCCGGGGACATATTCGGTCATGGTTACCAACGAGAATGGAGCCTCCAATGCCGTCAAGTTTACCGTGACCTCAGACACAACTGCTCAATCGGTAAGCCTAAAAGCCACTCCGCTTTCGGTTAATTTCATGGCGGCTCTCAACGACTTCCCGTCATGCGGTAATACCTACAGCTGGAATTTTGGAGACGGTTCGTCATCAATCTACG
The DNA here is from genome assembly GCA_041499885.1 of Minisyncoccia bacterium. Classification (GTDB taxonomy): domain Bacteria; phylum Patescibacteriota; class Minisyncoccia; order UBA6257; family 2-01-FULL-56-20; genus JBGQLC01. The sequence goes on along the minus strand of JBGQLC010000031.1, from coordinate 4,385 downwards.
CGGAATCGTGCTACGGAGAAATTTCTACTACGCCAAGCAGAACAATTTCACTGTCGCACACTTATGCCGCTGCCGGCACGTATTCGGCCTCGGTCAGCGTAAATCATATTGCTTCTAATCCGGTTGGTATCAGTGTGACATCAAGCACTTCGCCCATCGCTTCATTGGGAGTCGTCTCTCCGAACGGCGGCGAAAATTGGCCGCTTGGCTCAAGCCAGCGCATCTACATTTCCGCAAGCGGCATCCCGACTGGCGCGACTTATGATGTCGTGCTTAAATCAGCCGACAATTTCAGCTATCCCAATTACCTATTCCTTCAAAACGGTAGCCTCGTTTTTGTGGCTTCGGCCAGCGCTGCACAAATGGCCACATTAGGTGTTTATGTTCCGTCCGTTCCTACCGGGAACTATACTATTTATGCTCGCGCCCTTTCGGACGGTCATCTTGTCGCAGAGGATACGAGCAATGCTACGTTCATGATTACGACTAGCACCTACGCTTATTAGAGCTACGGGAAAATATGTCAAAAAGCGACCTGCTCAGGGGTCGCTTTTTGATTCAGCTTGGTATGCTATTATTTAACCAATGGCTATAAATAAAAAGATGGAGTGGGCGTTGCGCTTGGGAGTCGCGGGAGAATTCATCGGCCATGGCCTGCTGGGAATTGGCGGAAAGGCTGATTGGGTAGGATGGATAAGCAAATTAACCGGCGTATCCGCGCCGACAGCGACAACGCTGCTGCTCATCGTCGGCATCTCGGACTTAATCGTCGCGCTCATTGTTCTGGTGAAACCAATGAGTTGGGTGCTCCTATGGGCGACGTTCTGGGGTTTTTGGACAGCATTGGTCCGGCCGATTGTCGGTGTCGGCTGGCTGGATTTTATTGAGCGTTTCGCTAACTGGGGAGCACCGCTGGCACTCTATTACTTTTACAAGGAAAGAGAATAGACCATCGTGTCGGATAAAAATTAATATTTAAATATTTTTATGTCAGAACTGGATAACAAAATTAAGAAAGTTGAAGAAAATGTGGCGCGTGAATTCATTTCAAAAGAACCGCGCAAGTTTCATCACCGGCTAGGCAAGGCGATCGCCTCTTCGCTCAGCGGTTTTACCGCCGGAGTAATCGTCGCGAGCATCCTCTGGGTTCTCGCCATATTTGTATTCCGACTTCTCTCGATAGGCCTTTAAGCCTAAGCCTTTCCGGATAGCTTCTTGAGCTCTTTTAGTTCCGCTTCAGTTTCTTTTTGTTTGGTGATATTCTCAAAAACCGCTACAAAATGTTTTTTCTCCGGACTGTAGACCGAGATAGATAGCCAAGCGGAAATAGGCTTAAAATTCAATTCGATTTTTTCCGTTTTTCCAGTTAGCGAGACTCTCCCGTAAGTTTCGAATAACTCCGGATACTGCTCTCTTATGCCCGGGATAACCGCGGTCACTTTTTTGCCTACCACATTTTGAAGTCCGGTCAATTGTTCAAAGGCTTTGTTAACTGCAAGGTAGATAAAATCTGTCGGCTGATTTTTGTCGTCAAACAACATTTCACAATATGCGAACCCTTCGGCCATGTTTTCAAACAGCGAGCGGTATTCTATCTCTTTTTTCTTTAGCTCGGACTCCATCTCTTTTTGCTTGGTAAGATCGTGCGCTATAGCCGCAGCTCCGACCAGATCTCCTTCCTTCGCCACAATGGGAGAAACGGTTAAGAAAACAAAAACTGGTTTTCCGTCTTTTCTCTGGTGGATGGTTTGGTAATGTTCGATTGCTTCTTTCTTTTTTATTCTAGCCAGAAGAGAAGGCGTCGGGTCAACTGCGTCCTTTATTGCCAACACCGAAATTGATTCGCCCCATACTTCTCCTCTTTTATATCCGTATAACTTTTCCGCCGCGGGATTCCAATAAGTAATCACTCCCTCCGGAGTCATGCCGATGATCGCGTCGGCCGAGGACTCAACCATTGAAGCCAGAAATAGCTTTTCGTCTATGGGATCTACGGATTTATTTTTGCCCATATTGTCAATAGTACACCCTGATGCCACCCCCCTGTGGATAAGTCCGAAAACCCGTGGGATGGTCAAGCTCTTAAGGCCGCCAAAGCAACATAAAATTTTTCTTATTTCCTAGAAAATAATTTTGAATCGTGATATTATGGTTTAAGCTTTTTTAAGATGGAGACGGAATGAAACAGTCCGGACCGCTTTGTTTTCTTGCATTTTTGTTCGGAGCCGGAGCAGGCAATCACTTGACCATTGGCCAGCTTTTGCCAATGACGCTTATCTTATTATTCAGCTTTGTTGTTAGTACGATAATCGTTTTCGCGTGGGTTGACCGGAGCATATTGCCGAAAGTTTTACGTGCCGGCTGGGTTAGTGCAACATGTCTCTTTTTTTCTATTGCCTGGATCGTGGAAATCCCGATCGTCAAAGCATCTTTGAATTCCTGGAGCGAGTGGCTCTGGCGATAAATTCAGCACCTTAATTAAAACTACCGGCGAAATACGCCGGTTTTTGTTTTAGAAACTAACATTCTGCCTGATGCATAAAATAAAAACCCTCCGACATAATGCGGAGGGGTCAAAAACTCACCTGTGGATGGCGAGATAGTATGTGTCCTTATCGAACCCGTTGCTGGCTCCTCGCAGAACAAGCCTTGAACCGTATACCTCAAGACACGGACTTTGCGCCATGCCCAATTCGTCTTGCCAGACGGAGCCAAGTGCAACGACCGTATATTTCGGGTCGAAGTCTGGGTACTTCGCCTTCACCGTAAGGAGAATCGCCAAGTCGGCCGGCTTCCACCCTTCACTCGCGAACAGGCGAAGAATGTCATACGTCGACATCCAGCGGGTGAAATGGACAAGCTCTACGGTCACCGGTTCGGGTCCGTAGGCGGCAAACCGGAAATGTTCGGCGGTAATATCCGGATTCACGTAAGCGTATTTACCGGCCGAAAGCATCTCTGGCATCGTTCCAACAGTAACCGAAAAAGTTCTGTCCCGCTCCAAAATCGCCTGACCACGGAGAACTGCGGGCGACGCCACGATTACGGAAAGCACGATGGCGGTGAATATAGCAGCCTTCAATCTCATACTCTCGTCTCCTTTTCAAATACGCACAAGCTGAAATCATTGTGGCCGCCGACGATAAAAAAGTCAACGATAGACCTGTCTACGAGTGGAAATGAGTGGACATTAATGGAACTCGAGGAATACCCGCGAACGCTGACGCGGTTTTTACAAAACAGGTTTTGACGCAAAATTTAGGATGAGGGAAAAGAACTGGTCATGGGCGTGTTTGGTCACAGGCGCCTATTACGCGGGTAATATAGTCGGTGTCGTCTGCACAAGAAATATCACTATAATGGCAATCATTGCTGATAGAGATATCATAACCATTGTGATAAATACCATAGAGATCCGTGCGTCGATAGTCGGAAACAACTTTGATTTCATACGGCCAGTCAAGCCGATCTCCGACAAGTGTCCAATTGGTAGTCGGGGGGTCGGACGGTCGTCGATAGCATTTATTAGAAAAGTCATCGCCAGTGGGTGGCTCTGTCGACCAGGAATCACAAGTTATGAAAGCGGACCCAAAATTATCACTGGAATTTAGTGTAAGCCCAACATCGCCCGTCGCCGTACCGGCCGCATGGACAACATAACCAACGTTATAGGGAGGAGTTCCTCCACCGCCGACATGCTTTTCTATCTTGCATGAATGACTTGCAATCTCTACCGTACCTTTGGGTATGCCAGCCACAACAGTAATTGTGCCCTCGCCGCAGACGCTCTGCCCCGCCGTATCTACCACGCAGACGCCGAATACGGATGTTCCGACGACGCTGGGTGTGCCGGGAAGCCTACCATTAGTATCCAGAACGACTTGATGCGGGGGAAAACCTACGCCAGTCTCAAGTTGGAAATGATACGGTGGCAAACCTCCCTCCGCATTGTATTGCGCACTGAAGGGTTGGCCGACCGTGCCATTAAGAGTTTTGTAATAGTGGAGTAGTAGCGGGGTCGTCTGCACGCTCTCAGAAGGAATTTTCTTGAGTGTGTTTTTCAACGAAGGTGTAGTTGGGTTAGCGCTCGTAGGAGTTGTATTCGTCTGCGCTGACTCTGAGGCCAATTTTAAATTCTGCGCTTTCTGATATGCCGGATACGCTATGCTACCAATAATAATCATGATGCCCGCAACAGCCATGAGTATTGTGATAATTAGCGCAAAGCCTTTCCGATTCATAGCTTAACTATACCAAAACCGACAAAACGTTTATTCAATAGTAGACCTGTCTACGAATGGAAATGAGTGGACATTAATGGAACTCGGGGAATATGTGCGAGAATTGCCGGGATTGCTCAATAAGGCAAAAGCCTTCTAGAATAT
>JBGQLC010000030.1:0-6151 GCA_041499885.1 Minisyncoccia bacterium | reverse complement strand
TGGCCTAATTCATTGTTCACCGCCATCACCCTGGTGCCACGCTGACCGACACAGGCGCCGATTGGATCAACACCTTCCGAATTCGAGGCTACCGCGAGCTTGGTCCGGCTGCCCGGTTCGCGGGTTATCGCTTTAACCTCAACAGTTCCATCGGCTATTTCGGGAACCTCCATTTTGAAAAGTTCGGTAACGAATTTTGGATGGGCGCGGGAAAGAATAATGCCCGGCAAGCGCGCATCTTCCTGAACCGCAAGCACAAAAAAGCGCAAGCGTTCACCGGAACGGTAATGCTCGCCGGGAATTGATTCATTTGCGAACATTACCCCGATTGCCCGACCTAGATCAATGTAAACATGGCCACGCTCAAAGCGCTGCACTAATCCGCTAACTATCCCTCCTTCCTTTTCGCGCCATTCGGACAAAATGGATTCGCGCTCCGATTCGCGCAAACGCTGCAAAATTGTCTGCTTGGCGATTTGCGCAGCAATGCGCCCGAAGTCTTCTTTTGTTTCAAGCGGGAAAACCAACTCTTCGCCAACTTCGGCGTCTTTTTTTATTTTTTTAGCTTCTTCTAAAAAAATATGCCTTTCCGCGTTGTACCGCGGAAGCTTTTCTCCTTCCTCCAAATATTCCCTGACCGGTACGGCTTCTTCCTCCCCCTCTTCGACAACTCGCACCGTGGAATCATCGACTACCAATTTTACCTGCCAAAATTTTATCGCGCCGGTTTTGGTGTCTATTTTTGCCTTAACCATCTCGCCGCGTGTCCCATATTCTTTTTTATATGCCGCAGCAAGCGATGACTCAATCGCCTCAAGTACTTTTTCAACATCCAGGCCTTTTTCTTCCGCCACCTGCTTCATCGCCCGGGTTATGTCTTTAATGTTCATCATTTGATTTATTATTTGTATTTTTTAAAAAAGTCCGACTCGGACGAGCGGACTTCACTACCCCACTATTATATATCTCTTTTGCGCATAGTCAAGTGACCGAACAAACCCCTCAGGCGCCAACGGCTCTAAACATTTTCGTAATGACTTATGGCGTATTCTCCCCGATCAAGGGTCAAGGCGATTAGGTCTATCCTCCAGCCTCGCCTCGGATCGATGAACCCGGGGTTAGTGTTAGCATAATACTCGGCAATTTTTCGCATTTTTCTAGATTTGGCTTGTGAAAAGTTATCTTCCGGAGTTATTCCCGGTTTATCTCCAAATGATTTCTGAAGCGTTTTGACCTCCACAAAAACAAGTGTTTTGTCCTGGTCAATTGCAAGAATGTCAATTTCACCAAATTTTTCACGCACATTCTGCCCAATGATATTAAACCCCTTGCCGATAAGGTAGTCTCTCGCGATATTCTCTCCTTTTTTCCCGATCAAAGACGATTTCCCCACAATCTAAAGAATAGATTGTTTAGCGCTAAACATCCATATATGCTGCTTGAAATGCGTCTGTGATCCATTAATCTGAATCGCTGGGTATTTAAATCTTTATTTCTCGTAATACGACAGAATATAAATCATTGGTAAAAATGATTACTGGCATAAAATACTAGATGTTTAGCGCTAAACATCTACCGCACAAATAATTCTAATGTTTCGCGGTAAACATTAGAATTATGGGTAGTATTTTATATAAGTTGGTGTTTGGCGATAAACATTTTCGCTTAAAATGGCTTGATAAACACTTTTGTTTATCAACATCACTATAAATAGGTGAGTTTGCCGCATTATTGCCGGATTATGGAACCGCCTCTCGCACATTTTAAACACCTGAGCCATTCTACCTATTTTTACATAATATCTATGATTCCCTTGAGGCAGTTTTTGGGTTAATATCCGCAATGTGGATACCGCGATAAACGACACTTATCGAGATTTTAAACACCTTTCCCGATTTGAGCGGGCAGGGATAGATTTTGAGATTGAAACCAGAGCGAGCCAAACAGGTTCGGTGCTCATTATGGCGCCCCATGGCGGGAAAATCGAACCGGGAACGGAAGTTGTCGCTTCGGCGATAGCCGGAAACGAACATTCTTTTTATTGCTTCCGCGGCATAAAGCCAGCCGGGAACCACGTCCTTCATATCGGAAGCGAGCGCTTTGACGAACCAGCCGCGGTTGGAATGATGGCAAGCGCGAATATCGTAATCTCTGTTCATGGTTTGCGAGATACTGGCCAAAAAATTATTGTTGGCGGGCTTAATAAATATCTCGGACAGTCAATAAAGGAAGTGCTTGGATCCTTGGGGTTTATCGTTGAGCTTCAAAATTTCGGAAGGTTTTCCGGGACAAATACGTTTAATATTTGCAATCGGGGACGTTCACAACAAGGAATCCAGCTTGAATTAAGTAGGGGATTGCGCGATTTTTTATCGACGAACGGTGAGCGACTCAAAAAATTTTCAGAGGGAATCCGAAAGGTCATCAAAGCTATCGAATAGTTTTTGCTTTTTGCATTTTTATTTTACGTATCCTACAATAAACCCATGCTTACAAAAACCGAGATTGAGCATTATAAACAAGCGCTAGAAGCCGAAAGAAGCAAGCTTTTACCGGAGCTTAAGAAAAAATCCACGCCCGAAGATTTCGGCAGCGATACGGATCACCTCGACGAAGAAGCCGACGAAACTGAGGAGTTTGTAAACGATCTTTCAATAGCCCAATCGGTCCGGGAAAGAATCGATGAGATTGACACGGCGTTGAATCGCGTTGAAACCGGTACCTATGGTATTTGTGTTCGCTGCAATCGCGAAATATCGAAAGTGGTACTCGATCTGATCCCAGAATCAGCGCTTTGCGAAAATTGCAAAAGGCAGGAACTATAAGCAAATCCGATGCCCGAGACGCTGGCGAAATTATTTTCCGCAGAACTCGAAGGCATTACCGCGAAATGCATTGAGGTAGAGGTCGACTTGAACGTCGGCCTTCATGCGTTTAATATCGTTGGTCTTGCCGATAAGGCCTTGAGTGAATCCCGCGAGCGGGTCAACTCGGCGCTCAAAAATTCCGGAGCAAAACCACCGAACCGCGAGAACAGAAAAATTACCGTTAATTTGGCTCCCGCCGATATTAAGAAAACCGGAGCACAATACGACCTTGCGATTGCGCTTGGTTATCTTCTCGCCAGCGGACAAATTCGTAAATTCGACGGGCGGAAAATTATGTTCGTCGGCGAGCTTGCTCTGGACGGGGGAGTGCGCGGAATAAATGGTGCGCTTAATATCGCCGAGATGGCAGCCGAACATGGATTTGACTCATTAATGGTTCCGTCCGTAAACGCAAGAGAGGCCGCAGTCATTGATAAATTAAGAATTATCCCCGTAGATAGCCTTAGAGAGGCCATCGACATCATTGAGGAGCGGGCGTCGGCACGGCCGCTAGTGTCCACCAAATTGGCTGCGGCCAAAGAACATAGTTACGCGGATTTTGCGGATGTTCGCGGCCAGCAAGCAGCGAAACGCGCGCTCACAATCGCCGCCGCCGGCGGACATAATTTGCTGATGATCGGCCCGCCTGGGGTAGGAAAAAGTCTGCTTGCGCAAGCGATGGTCGGTATTCTGCCCGACCTTACCAAGAGCGAAGCAATCGAAGTCACAAAAATTTGGAGCGCGGCAGGAGCGCCACACAACGAATTAATTTCGGAACGACCATTCCGCGCCCCACACCACACCGCTTCGGCAGTGGCAATCGTCGGCGGCGGGACAAATCCGCGTCCGGGCGAGATTAGCCTGGCACATCGCGGAATTTTGTTTCTGGATGAGCTGCCCGAATTTCCAAAAAATATTTTAGAAAGCTTGCGCCAGCCGCTTGAAGCCGGAATCGTTCATGTCGCCCGCGCCAAAAACACTTTTATTTTTCCGGCGCGCTTCGGATTGGTCGCGGCAATGAATCCTTGCCCCTGCGGATTTTTTGGTGACCCAGAAAAAGAATGCGGCTGCGGAGCATACGAAGTAATGCGCTATCAGAAAAAAATCTCCGGGCCGTTGCTGGACCGCATCGACCTTCAGCTGCGCGTTGGCCGAATAGAGATTTCCGAGCTACGCACTCGGCTGGATGCTTCCGCTACCACGAGCGCCAGTATAAAAATGAGGGTCGCCCACGCCCGCGAACTGCAAAGTGCGCGTTTCGCCGATATGTCTATGAGTATTAATTCTGAAATGCGCCCCAAAGACATGGAACGCCTCTTGGGCTTGAGCCCGACTGGTGATAAATTTCTGAAAAAACTAGAGGGGCAATCGCTTTCGCCACGAAGTTTTTACCGGTTATTGAAAACTGCCCGCACTATTGCCGACCTCGAGAACGATTCCGCCGTATCCGAAGACCACCTTGCCGAAGCATTCAGCTACCGGCTGCGGGAAACAGCTTGACGGATAAGTTAGACCGTGGCGAACCATACAACGCGCATTGATTTAGCCAAGTAAAATAAGGGTTAGGTAAGTTTTCCACAATAAATCCCCATAGCTGGGGATTTATTAGTTTACTTTTTCCGAACCGCGCATAAATTCCTCCGATATCCACTTTCGGTACGCCGATTCAAGCGGCACTAGGTTCTCGGATGAGAAGATCTCTTTGCCTTTTTCATCACGAATTATAAGGGTGCCTTTGTCGGTGATGTCGAGCTTATACAGTCCCGAGTCAACCAGCTTGCGGGCATGTAAATATTCCAGTATTTCTTCGACCGCCGGCGGAGGAGCGCTGAATTTTGCTTCTGTTTTATTTGTATCGGGATAAAACTCCTTGCCCGGTAAAGGCTTCCCTCCGATATTCTGATTTTCAATTGGTATTTCACGCCTCATGCTATTTTTCAAAAGGATTTCCAGCGGCATAGACCTCAAAATGCAAATGGCATCCGGTCGGGCCATGAACGTTGCCGGTATTGCCCATTGTGCCCAGCTCCTCCCCTTGTTTTACATAGTCGCCGATATGCACGAGTACTTGATCCAGGTGAGCATAGCGGGTTTTCGTACCGTTGGGATGCTCAACCAACACAAAATGGCCGTAGCCCCCATTCCAGCCCGTTGACCCATCGCCCAATGAATCATCCGGCACAACCAAGCCTTCCGCTGCGGAGGAAACTTTTGTTCCGCAAGCGTTGCCGATGTCTACCGCATTATAATTATGTAACACCCCCCAGTTAAATCCTTCCGCCGGAAGCCGGAAGTACCCTCGTAGCATAGGAAGGCCCCCGATATCTGATAAAAATGCTGAATCGCTTGGTTTTCCTCCCGGAATAATAAGCGCGGTATCCGGCGATAATTCGTTAAAATTCACGCCGCGGTTAAACTCGCGCAACTGAGCAATAGTCAAGTGATAGGTAGCGGAAATTACCTCCGGCGTATCACCACTCCTGGTTTTATAAATTATCCCTGAAACCGGCAAGATATTTATCGATTCTCCTTCGCGCAAAGTTCTCGAAGAAAGACCCGGGTTCGCGGAAAGAATTGTTTGAGTCGATATTCCAGATCTAACCGCAATCTCGGACAAAGTGTCTCCTTTTGCCACTATATAATGGCTAGCCCCGCCAATTGCGACAATGCCACTGCCTTGGTCATCCAGCATTGCATTTTCCGAAGATTCTTGGCTATTTGCCGGAATTGCCGAATCCGCAGTATCTGCATTTGCGATAAGAGATTGGCTCGAAAGCATGGCTAATTCGGCAATCGCATCCCTGCTTTTGCCGATTGGCCCCCCCCATACGCCGTGCTCGCCAGGAGCGCTGTTGCCCATAGCGGCTAGCCCGATAGCCAAAAGCCCTACTACCAAAAAAAGAGCCATTCCTAATGGCTTTTTCGTAGTATGGAGTTTTTTGAGGATTGTACTAATGTATGTACAATAGCACAGATGGAAATACCCCTCAACCCCGAACAAAAACGCGCCGTAGAAGCGCCAAAAGACCGACCTCTTTTAATTGTCGCCGGCGCGGGCACCGGAAAAACGAGAACCTTGACCGAACGGGTTGTTTTTTTATTGGAGAACGGAGTTCCCGGTAAATCCATCTGTGCCATAACTTTTACCAATAAAGCCAGCAAAGAAATGAAGGAGCGTATCGCGCGACGCGAAAAAGGAGGGGATTGTTTTGTCGGGACATTTCACGGCCTCGGCGCGATGATATTGAGACATGAAGCGCATAGAGTGGGACGCAACGCCAGTT
>JBGQLC010000029.1:0-6157 GCA_041499885.1 Minisyncoccia bacterium | reverse complement strand
TGGCGCGATACGCAGGGTGAGGCATGACCGCAAAATAATCCGGCCGTTTATGGAATACTGTCGCAAAAATTTTGCGCAGATCAGCATGCTGCTTTTCGTTCTCGGCTATTGGGGCTACAGCATGAAAACTCCGCTGAACATCGGCGTCAGACACCTGATTCCTACTTTCCCTTTCATCTATATACTCGCTGCTAGTGCCTGGCGAAAATTCGCGATGCCGAGAGTGGATACTGCTTATTCCCTCTTTGGCGCGCTGAAAGGCGCGTTACGCACGTTTTTCTCTACGGCAATAAAATATGCTTTTCTCGCCGCGTTAATTTTGTGGACGTTCATTGAAACAGTATCTGTCTCGCCCAATTTCCTATCCTACTTCAACCAACTCGGCGGCGGGGTTTCCGAAGGTTATCGCTTTGCGACCGATTCAAATTACGACTGGGGGCAAGACATGTTGCGCCTGCGCGATTGGGCTAACTCGCATCCGGAAGCGGATAAAATCGCCGTAGATTATTTTGGCGGAGGAAGTCCCCAATATTATATAGGAGACAAAGCGATAAATTGGTGGTCGGCAAAGGGCAACCCGGCCGAATCAGGCATCCACTGGCTTGCTGTGTCGGTAAATACATTGGAGGGCGCGATAGCGCCTCTCGGACCCTACTACAGCCGCAATCTGGAAGATGAATATCGCTGGCTGCAAGCGGCAAAACCTTCGGCTGGAGGAATGGGTGCGCTTCCTACACCCGACTATCGCGCAGGTACTTCAATATTTATTTATCACTTGTAATAAACGCGGTGTTGCACGGTGAAATCGATGTACTGAAAAGTTTTGTTCGAATTGAGAACTGATTTTAAGGCAAGGAATTCGTCGTCGCCGACAGGAAAGCGCAGACTGAAATATATTTTGGTGCCGCCGCCGGTTTTGTTTGATGCGACCGTATCAACTTCAATCTCTTGTTTATCAAGACTATCTAACCTTATTTCACGAATGCCGATTCCCGCTTTCCCGGCTTTATCAAGTAAACTGAAAACGGACATTGCTGCGGGAAGAAAACGGCCCGGAAGAACCATTCCGCCGATGCCGCCGCTGCCGCCGCTGTAATCGTCAGCCACTAAAATTAAATTACCCGAAGAAGCGAAGGCCCGCTTGAACATGAATCCCGTTTCGTCAAACCAAAAGCAGCGCGGCGTGTCGCCCTCATAACACCAAATGCCATAAAGCGTCCGTTCAGTAACATCAACAGTAATAGTGCGCTCGCTGTAATTTTTGGTAACGGTTATCTGTTTTACTGCCGGCAAAAACCGTAAATCACTTTCGCTGAATGTGTCGGGCCAAATAAGCATGTTGTGGAAATTGAACGGCTTTACCCACCATTTCGCGAGTACGCGGCTCAAAAGGAATGTCTGTACGTCGCTCTCGGTTACTTGCGATGTGCCCCGAATAATTATTTCCTTCGCAAAAAAAAGCGGTGAAGAAATCGCGACTCTCAATGCGAGCATCAGAATAACGAATAGCGGAAAGCCGATGACGCCGAAGCGGATAAGCAGCCGCCGGTTCTCGTGTTCCCTTTCTATTTCGGGAAGATATGTATCTTTGCGCATGCCTCAGCGAAGAACGCGCTCGATAAGCGGGTTCAGGCGTGTAAGAAATTCGTAATGCGTAGTGCCTCCGCGTAGCGCGATATCCCGCGCGAGAATTTCTTCCCGACCGTTCTGCCCGATGAGCGTTACCCGGTCATATGGCGCCACCGGCACATCGGTCACATCGACAACGATGATATCCATTGAAACTCTTCCCAAAACGCGCGCTGGTTTTCCGTGGATGAGTACCATGCCGATCGAAGAAAGCGAACGCGGAAAGCCATGCCAATAGCCGATCGGGATTATTGCTATCTTCGTATCTCTTCCCGTGCGCTCGGTGAGATCGTAGCCGACTAGCGCACCGCGCGGGATATGCTTAACCTCGGAAACGACACTGTGCCATGAAAGCACCGGGCGCAGCGAGATCCGCTCGGCAAGCTGTAATTCAAGTTCCGGGGAAGGCCAGAGGCCATAAAGCCCGATGCCAACGCGAACCGCGTCCAAATGGTACTTCTTTCCGAGCAATGTCCCGCCCGTTGCGGCGGCGTGGCGAATCAAGCGCTTAAAGCCGGCATGAGCAAGGCGAGCGATCACGGAATTAAAAACTTTTAACTGCCGCTCCGTATAGGCCGGATAATAGACGTCTTTCGCGGCGGCAAAATGTGTAAAAACACCTTCAAATTTCTTTTTGAGCTGCGGATTCTTTTTTAAAAATTTAATCGCCACCGAAAGCTCTTCCGGCAAAATGCCGCGGCGGTGCATCCCAGTATCAACTTTAAGATGGAAAACCGGAGATTCATTCGGGCCTCCCAAACCGTGAAGTTCGGCGACTGAGCCGATGCTCACGGTAACCTTATGTTTTGCCGCGTCGGCAAAACCCGCCGGCACCGTCGGGCCGATTACCAAAATAGGTTTTTTAATTCCCAGTCCGCGAAGCTTAATTCCCTCAACAACACTATCTACGCAAAATCCGTCGATGCGGCACTTATTCATCAAATCGCTCCAGGCATAAAGCCCATGCCCATAGGCGTTTGACTTGACCACTGCCCAAAGTCGCGTTCGCTTGCCTATTAAATCGCGAAAAGTTTTGACGTTGTGGCGCGCGGCCTCCCGGTCCAGTTCAATCCAAGTTTTAAGCTTAACCGATAAATTTTTTTCCGACATATTTTCGGAGTGCTTTTGGCACCATGATTTTGCCGTCTTTGGTCTGATTATTCTCCAAAATTGCGATTAGCGGCCGCTCGGAAAATGCAGTGCCGTTCAGCATGTGCACGAATTCCGGTTTGGCCTGCGTTTTGTAACGGACATTCAGCCGCCGCGCCTGAAAATCGGTCGTGTTGGAAGTTGAGTGCGTTTCACGGTATTCGCCCTTGCCTCCGTTCTGCCCGGGAAGCCAAACTTCAATATCAAACTTGGCCGCGGCCGGATCGCCGAGGTCGGCGCTGCAGATATTTAAAACACGGTACGGCAGTTCCAGCTTTTGCATGAGATACTCTTCTATCGCCAGAATAAATTTATGCTCTTCGTCGGAGGTTCCCGGAAGCGCGAAGCTGAACATCTCGAATTTATTAAACTGGTGCACGCGCAAAATGCCTTTGGTGTCTTTGCCGTAGCTTCCGGCTTCACGCCGGAAACACGGAGAAAAACCGACGTAGCGGAGCGGCAAATTTTCCTGTGCCAGCGTTTCTCCGGAAAGCATCGGACCGATGGACTGCTCGGAAGTGCCCACAAGATAAAGATCGTCTTTAGGAATGTGGTAAATTTCTTCTCCGCCCCGTTCCATATAACCCATGCCGGCCATAGATTCACGCTTTATGAGCACCGGTGGAAGAACGGGCACAAATGGTTTATCGCTAACCGAAAGACCGGCTTTTTTGGCAATCTTCGAGAGTGTTCGCGAGTCGGTTATTATCTCATATAAAAATTGTCCGAGTGCGAACTCCATCCGCACCATGTCACCTAAAAGATAGGCGAAGCGGCTGCCGGAAACCTTGGCAGCGCGCTCAGTGTCTATTAGCCCCAGTTTTTCTGAGAGAACCACATAATCCACCGGCTCAAAATTAAATTGCGGCTTTTTCCCGACCTCCCTCAGCGTGGAGTTGTCCGCTTCGCTTTGGCCAACGACAACCCAGTCTAGCGGTGGGTTGGGAATCTTTGCCCAAACGGTTCTTCGTTCGTCCTCCGCGAGCTTAACTTTTTCTTCCAGCCCTTTCAGCTGTTCTTTGAGTCGCTTTCCTTCTTCTATATTCTTTTCGCTGGCCGCTTTTTTCTGCGCGCCCCGCAGTGTTTCAAGCTCGACTACAGCCTTGCGCCAATCTCCGTCAAACCGCAAAAATTCGTCCACCAGGGCGGGATCTGCTTTTTTCTTTTTTATTCCTTCCTTTATCTTCTCCGGGTTTTCACGGAGAAGCGAAACGTCGATCATTGTTATTTATCATATATCATTTCCCTCTCGTCGTTAAGAACGCTGAATCTTTAAAAAACGGGGTTTCCACGCTATAATTGGTCAATGGCCAAGAAGCAAAATCCCGGACCGGACTTGGACGCGATTCGCCACTCGCTCGCCCATCTTTTAGCCGCGGCAGTGCTAAAAAAATTTCCGACAGCAAAACTCGGCATCGGCCCGGTTATTGAAAACGGGTTTTATTACGACTTTCTGCTGCCCCGGACACTTGCAGCGGAAGACCTTAAAGAATTGGAAAAAACTATGCGCGGGCTCATAAGAGACCGCTTGCCGTTCAGCGGGAAAAAGATAATTCCTGCGGCCGCTAAAAAACTTTTCCGCGGCCAACAATTCAAGCTCGACCTCATCAAAGAATTCGTCTCTGAGAAAAAACCGCTAACCGTTTACCACACCGGTAAGATATTTTTTGACCTTTGCCGAGGCGGGCACGTCAAAAACACTTCGGAAATAAACCCGGAAGGATTCAAACTTGAAAAAATCGCGGGGGCTTATTGGCGCGGGAACGAAAAAAATCCGCAACTGCAGCGAATATACGGATTGGCATTCGCGAGCAAAAAAGAGCTTGCGGATTATTTGGCGCTAATGGAAGAAGCCAAAAAGCGCGACCACAAAAAGCTCGGAACGGAACTCGATCTCTTCACTTTTTCGGAGCTGGTCGGCCCCGGACTCCCGCTATGGACACCGAAAGGAACCGTTTTAAGAAACTTGCTCGATGATTTTGTCTGGCAACTGCGGAAAAAACGTGGCTATGTGCGCGTTGAGATCCCGCACATCACCAAAAAGGATCTGTATGTTAAAAGCGGGCACTGGGAAAAATACAAAGATGACCTGTTTAAAATAATCACCCGCGAAGGCCACATTTTCGCGATGAAGCCGATGAACTGCCCGCACCACACCCAGATCTACGCCCGGCGCAAATGGAGCTACCGTGAACTCCCCCAACGCTACGCCAATACCACCATGTGCTACCGCGACGAACAAACCGGCGAGCTTTCCGGCCTTTCCCGCGCAAGAAGTTTTACCCAGGACGATGCTCACGTTTTCTGCCGCAATCACCAGGTAAAAGAAGAGTTCATAAAAATCTGGGACATTATCCATGAATTTTACGGTTCGTTCGGGTTTAACCTGCGAGTCCGCCTGTCATTGCACGATCCCAAACAGCCTGAAAAATATTTAGGCGATAAAAAACTTTGGAAAAAAGCGGAGGATACTTTGCGGGAAATCGTCGCTTCCAAAAAAACCAACGCTTTTGAAGCCGTGGGTGAGGCGGCTTTCTACGGTCCGAAATTGGATTTCTTGGCAAAGGATTCACTCGGCCGGGAATGGCAGGTGGCCACAATACAGCTCGACATGAACATGCCGGAAAGATTCGACCTAGTCTGCACCAGCGAAAAAGGTGAAGCGGAACGAATCGTTATGATCCACGCGGCGATAATGGGTTCGATCGAAAGATTTCTTTCGATCGCCATCGAACACTTCGCCGGAGCGTTCCCGTTCTGGCTCTCGCCGGTTCAGGTCGCGGTTCTGCCAGTCGGCGAAAAATTTTCCAAGTATGCCAATAAAATTGCCGAGCTTCTCATCTCCCACGCCATTCGCGCGGAGGTAAGCGGCGCGGATGAAACCCTCGGCAAGCGTATCCGCGAAGCCGAGTTACAAAAAATTCCTTATGTGCTGGTGGTGGGTGAAAGAGAAGAAGTCAAAAAGACGGTCTCGGTGCGTCACTATCATCGCGGGCAGGAAGGCGAGACAACTATAGAAACCTTGCTCGCAAAAATGGAGGGTGAGGTTAAAAACCGTAAATAAACCCCCACACCATAACGAGGATATTTTTCTTTCGCCGATTTAAGCACCAATCCTCGTTTGGTGTGGGGGTAAATAAAAACCCCCGCTTGTTCAGCGGGGGGCAAACCTTCATCAGTCCTTTATCCAGTAGCCCTTGTGGCAGCCGTCGCCGAGACCTTCGTCACGAGGCGACGGTGTCTCACAATTCTCGATCATGCGCCGCTCGTACTCTCTCATCTCCTTGACTCTTGCGCGGACAATCGTGCCACGAACTACAAGGACCACGAGAGTGATCAAGGCAAGGAAACCTAGCAGAGCCAGAACGATCGCAAGCAG
>JBGQLC010000028.1:0-6214 GCA_041499885.1 Minisyncoccia bacterium | reverse complement strand
AGCGGTTACCATATCGCGAACAATGGGTTTTTAGTTTTACCATCTACAGCAACCAAGCTCACGCTAAAAAATAGTGGCGAGGAAATTTCACTTTTTGAACCGAGTAGCCGGCTTGCGGACAAATCCTCTTATTTAGGGACGGCTCCGGAGGGACAGAGCGTAAACCGCGGCGACGCCGGTACATATTTTGCGGCACCCACACCGGGACAGGCGAACGTCGCGCAGGCTATCATGGCAGATAAAAATCTGGATAATCTTGCCGGTTCATCGACCCCGATATTTTTTCCAGCCCTTTTTGGCGTGGCGCTCACGCTTGCTTTTACCGCAATTTTTATAATAAAAAATAATCATGCGCTCCAGAACATTTTCTTCGGCGGAGACGAAATTGCTTGGTAAAAAATTCGCGCAATTTATTTTGCGTGATAAAAAATCCGCTCATGCGACCGTCGTGGCTTTTACCGGCGACCTCGGTTCGGGGAAGACTACTTTTATCCAGGGTCTTTTGCGTGGCTTGGGGGTAAAGGGGACGGTGCCGAGCCCCACTTTTGTACTGATGCGCCACTACCGTTTGCGCGGGGAAAAGCTTAGTGACGCTTATCATATTGATGCTTACCGCATGAAGGATTCGCTTATGGACCACACGCTGCTTCGGGCCGCATGGGACGACCCAAAAAATCTTGTGCTTATCGAATGGGCCGAAAGGGTTAAAAAAATATTGCCCAAACATACATTGTGGCTTAAGTTTTTGCACGGCCGGAATGAAACCGAGCGAGTACATCATTTGCCCAAAGGCACAAAAATCTAGCATCATGCATTTTTATCGTGGACAGACGGGTCGCACGTCGATTGTTTTTTGGCTATTATGAAGGGATGCGCACGCTTTTACTTATCGACGCGAACGCCATAATCCATCGCGCTTTTCACGCTCTGCCGCCGCTGACAGCCAAAGACGGCCGACCGATTCAAGCCATATACGGCATGACCAATGTTTTTTTGCGCCTTTGGCGAGAGGATAGGCCGGATTACGCTGCTGCGCTTTTTGACCGGCCGGAGCCTACTTTCCGCGAAAAGGAATACAAAGAATATAAAGCTCAGCGACCGCAAGCGCCGGATGAACTCATTTCACAAATCATCGAAGCTCACAAATTTTTTGCGGCTTTCGGAATAAAAACTTTTGAAGTGCCGGGCTATGAGGCTGACGATCTGATTGCCACGCTTGCCGAAAAATTTGGCAAAGAAAAAGATCTGTGCGTGGTAATTCTGACCGGAGACATGGACACGTTGCAACTCGTAAAAGGCGAAAAAATTGTTGTGCGCGCGTTTAAGACCGGAATTTCGGACACAGTGCTTTATGACGAGAAGGCAGTTGAGGAGAGGTACGGGCTTCCCCCACGGCTGCTTGTCGACTACAAAGGGTTTGTCGGCGATGCGTCAGACAATATAAAAGGCGTTCCGGGGGTCGGCCCTAAAACCGCGGCCGATCTGGTGCGGCGATATGGGACGGTCGAAAAAATATATGCGCGCATAAAAGAAGACCCAAAATTAGAGAAGAGAATCGGTCCGCACAAAGACGCCGCGTTGCTTTCCAAGCGCCTGAACACACTTGACCGCAATGCGCCTATTGATACGGAGATAGGTAATCTTGGCATTCGCGATAATTTTTCAAGTATTCTTCCGTATATTGAAGACCTCGGATTTCAAAAAATAATTCAACGCATCAAGGAAGGCGACGTTTCCCCTGCGGAAAGACAGAAGAAGCAAAAAAAGTCAGAAAAGCCTCCGCAGGGGAATATGTTTTAGGTGCGGAAATTGTTAACTAATCTGTGCGGTGGTATGATGAAATCAATGTTGGCGAAAATACGATTATTTTTTGCCTTGCCCGAGGCACGTATCCTCTGGATTGCCCTGCCCGCGCTTGCGGTAATTTTTACGATTGATGTAATTTATCTACCATCGATATTCCCAGTTTTATCGGGAGGATTTTTATCACTCGCGGCCGTAGCCATGACCGGTGCGGTTTATCGCGCTGCTAAAGTGAATCAAAAAACCAACGTTGAGCGCACACAGCTCAAAGCGATAATTTTGGCGATGTCTGATTCGCTAATCCTCTACGACGATAATTTTACCGTTCTTTTTTTTAACCCTGCGGCGGAAAAACTTTTTGGTATCGGGGCCGGTGAGCTAATCGGGAAGCAGCTTACTCCCCAAGACGCCGAAAAACCACGCTTACGCCGATTTGCCCAGGTCATATTTTCCTCGCTTGCGCCGACCATGGTTTCGCGTTCAGCGGCCGGAACATATCCGCAAGTGGTTGATATTTCATTCGATACTCCGTCCGCCGAGTTCAGAACCTACACTTCGCCGGTTGCGGATGAAAAAGGAAAATTGTTCGGCTTTATGAAAATCGTGCGGGATCGGACCCGCGAAGTAGCGCTAATCAAATCGAAGAGCGAATTTATCACCGTGGCCTCACATCAGCTGCGCACACCGATTACCAATCTTTATTGGACAATGGAGTCGCTTTCCAAAGACACGAGCCTTACGGCGGAAACTCAAGAGCTTTTGAAAAACGGATTTACTTCAGCAAAACAACTCCGAGAAACGGTTGAGGCGCTCTTGAGCATCTCGCGCATTGAGGAGGGTCGTTTCGGTTATCAATTTGAAGAAACCGATATTATTCAGTTTTTAGGAAAAATAATGGAAGAGGCTTTGCCGCAAGCGCGACGGGTGGGTATCTCTCTTTTCTTTGACCCGCCCAAAGAGCAGCTGCCAAAGCTTTCAATCGACCCGCAAAAACTTTCGATGGCTTTCGTTAATCTGCTCGACAACGCCATTCGCTACAACGCCCAGAATGGCGAAGTGCGCGTGGCGGTAGAAAAATTGGCGGACAAGCCATACGTGCAGGTTTCCGTTCGCGACACGGGCATCGGTATTTCACAAGAAGATATCGACAAGCTTTTCCAAAAGTTTTTCCGCGCCGGCAATGCGGTAAAAGCTCAGACCGAAGGTTCGGGGCTGGGCCTCTATATTTCACAAAACGTTGTTCGCGCCCATGGTGGAACTATCTGGGCAGAATCAGAGATCGGCCGAGGCACAATATTCTACTTTACCTTGCCGACCGACCCCACGCTAATTCCACCGAAAGAAGTGTCGATGGAATATTAGTAAATGATTATTTTTTTGAGCGGTCCGGACGATTACCGGCGCATTGAGAGCAAACGTGAAACTATCGAGAAGTTCAAGAAAAAGCACTCATCCCTTTCTACTGGACGATTTGATTTTGCCGAAACTGAGGCAATGGAGAAGGCAGAGGTGTTCGCCGGCGGGCAGTCACTTTTTGAAACAAAAAAGCTTTTAATTCTGGACAACTGTTTTGAGGCCGAGCAAAAACGGCTCAAGCTTTTTTTAAAGCGTTATGCAGATGAACCGAGCACAATTATTTTGATCGAAGCCGCAGGAAAACCTCCCAAACCTTTGGACTTTATTCTAAAAAAGCCCGCGTTTCATGAAGATTTCGGCAATCTTGCTGGCAAAGAATGGGACGGGTTCGTTCGCGGCAAACTAAAAGAATTTGGAATCGGCATAGACCCAGCCGCACTAGCATTGCTCAGTGGGCTATATGCCAAAAACACGTGGGGGTTGATTAAAGAATTAGAGAAACTGGCGGCGTGGGGTAAGCCGGTTATAGCCGAGAAAGATCTTGCACTTTTGGATTTGGAGCTGACTCCTAATTATTGGGGGCTATTGCAGGGCCTCAAGCACGCCAGTGCGGCCGCGCGCCTCTCGTCTCTCGAACGGTTGTTTTCACAACACGAACCTGCCGGGAAACTATTTAATATTTTGTCGGCTATGTGGAGTGAAAAAATAGCCGCATTTGCGGCTTACGACGGAGCGGTCAAGGGCGGCAAGCTGGACTACGAAGAAGCCTTGCTTGATTTGGCAATCAGCTGAGTTAGACGTGATTTTAGGCGGCTCGCAGAGTTCTTTTTGATAATTCCCGATTTTGCCGTTTTATCTAAAACTTGATAAACGTGGGAGAGTTCTTTTTTTGCCTCATCAAATCGTTTCGCGGAAATAAGCCGCCTAAAATCTTTAACGGCTTTTTTATAGGTTTCGCGGGTTTTAAGATTGCGCGCGCGGCGGGTTACGTTTTGGCGCAGGGCTTTTTTTGCTGAAGAAGTAATCGGCATATTTTTATCTACCTTAGGGTAATTCAATAGACATTTTTTTGCAAGCGACAATAGCGCGGTCGCGGGGATAAAAGGGTTGCGGTGAGCGGAGTCTTGGCAATATTTGCGTTACTCGGTTAAACTGAGAAGAATAGCATGATCTATAGTCTTTCTGGGACGATTAAAGAAAAAAAAGAGCGATTCGGGGTAGTCGAGGTGGGCGGCATCGGGTTTAAAATTTCGACGAACGAGCGAACTTTAAGGAATATGCCCGCTTCCGGCAAGCCGGTTTCGCTTTACTGCCACCTGCATGTTCGCGAGGATGCCCTAGAACTCTATGGTTTTTTGGACGAAGCGGCGCTGAAATTTTTTGAACAATTGGTTTCTGTTTCCGGCGTGGGGCCCAAATCAGCCATCGCGGTTATGGATATCGCGCCTCTCACCGAACTTACTGCGGCCATCAGCGAGAACCGGCCGGACCTTTTGACCCGCGCTTCCGGTATCGGGCGTAAGACAGCCGAACGGATAATCATAGACTTGAGATCCAAGGTGCGGAACAAAGAAGCTGAAGTAACCGTGAAAAAAATGGAAGGCGACGCTGACTTGGTTGAATCCCTGGTCGGGTTGGGCTACAAGCGCGACCAGGCGCGCTCAGCGCTCGACAAGGTTGCATCGAATGTCATGGGCATCGAAGATCGCCTAAAAGCGGCGCTAAAAGTACTCGGCAAGCACTGACGATATGAGAATGCTCAAAGCGGTTCGCCACGCTTTTTGGCGCGCATACCACTTCTGCCTTTCTTTTCTTGCGGCAGTTATTTATCGTTTTCCCTCCCGGCGGCTACACGTTATCGGCATTACCGGGACGAAAGGAAAGACAACCGCCGTTGCCATGCTCAGCGCGATTTTGGAGGCTGCCGGCAAGCGGGTGGCAACCGTTTCTTCGCTGCAGATTAAGATCGGCGTGAATACAGAAAAAAATTTGACCGGCAACACCATGCCCGGGCGTTTCTTTCTGGAGAAATTTTTACGGCGGGCCGTGAATGAGGATTGTGACTATGCCATTATCGAAATTACTTCCCAAGGTGTTTCCGCAAGCCGGCACCGCTTCATCACGTTTCGCGAAGCCGCGATTACCAATCTATCGCCAGAGCATATCGAGGCACACGGCTCGTTCGAAAAATACCGAGACGCCAAAGCGTCTTTTCTGCGCTACGCTGCAAGGCAAAGTGCAAAAATTTTTATGAACCACGAAGACCAGGGCTCAGAATATTTTTTTCAGGCGCTTCCATCCGAGCAGATAGTGTTTTATTCAACCGCCGCGATACCCGAATTGCCTGCAGATATAGTCCGGACATTTCCCGGTGTATTCAATCTTGAAAATATGGCCTGCGCCTTCGCGATTGCCCGCCACCTCGGTATTGAGCAGCCGGCGATATTGAAAGGACTCTCTGCGCTTCGCGGCGTCCGTGGACGTTTTGAATTCGTGCAGGAGAAGCCTTTTGCGGTGGTCGTGGATTACGCTCACACCCCAGATTCGCTTGAGGCGATTTACGGTGCTTTGCGAAACAAGCTTGCAGAAGGGTGCAAATTAATTTGTGTTTTGGGTTCGGCCGGAGGCGGAAGGGATAAATGGAAGCGGCCGGTTATGGGCAGGATCGCCGGACAATATTGCGATAAAATAATTCTTGCCGACGAAGACCCATATGACGAAAACTCTGAAAAAATTTTAGAAGAAATCGCAGTCGGAGTTCCGGAAAAAGATGCCGCCGGAAAAATTATGCGCATTCCTGACCGAAAGGCGGCAATTAAGGAAGCAGTTTCGGTTGCAGAACCAGGGGACGCAGTTATTTTAACCGGCAAAGGCAGCGAGGCCTGGATACATTACGCTAATGGCAAAAAAATACCATGGGATGAGAGGCAAGTTGTGGAACGGGTACTTGATGCGCAAAAAACCTCGTCAGAAGACGAGGTTTAGGTGGTAGTTAGTCACGTCGGAGCCATTTCCAGCGACGATCTCTTTTCCGAGTAGTTTTTTTCTTTTCGCT
>JBGQLC010000027.1:0-6298 GCA_041499885.1 Minisyncoccia bacterium | reverse complement strand
TGAAGAAGCCGAGAAGGTCGGTTGGTTTGACCGGGTGGCCAGCTATTTCGGCCGGGTCAAGCAGACGGATCTCGTTATTTTTTCGCGGCAGCTATCCACGCTCCTTGAAGCGCATCTTCCGCTTACCGATGTATTAAAGACATTGGAAGCGCAGACGACGCAGCCAATATTAAAAGAAGCGATATATCAGATATCTCAGGATGTCGGCGCCGGACTCGCGTTCTCACAGGCTCTGGAACACCAAGGTCAGATATTCTCCAAATTTTTTGTGAGCATGGTGCGCTCGGCGGAAGTGACCGGCAATTTGGAGAAAGTGGTCGGGTTTTTGGCCGACTATTATGAAAAAGAATCCGCGCTGGCGACAAAAGCAAAGTCGGCTTTGATTTATCCGGTAATAATTTTAGCCTTGTTCGGCGTTGTGGCGATAATCATGATCACCGTCGTATTCCCGCAGATCCAGCCGGTATTTGAGCAATCCGGAGTGACCCTTCCGTTTTATACCAGAATTCTTCTGGGCTCCGGCGCGTTTTTGGCAAAATGGTGGCCGGCTTTCGTTGTAGTCGGCTTCATCGTGCTTTTCATGATTCTAGATTATCTGCGTACCGATGAAGGCGTCGCCTTTATTGACGATATGAAAGTTCGTTTTCCGATAGTGCGCAAAGTATATTTGCCGCTGACCCTTACCCGCATTTCCAATACCGCCTCGATGCTTTTAAAAGGTGGCGTGCCGATGACGCAGGCGCTTGAGATCGTCGGCGAAACCGTTGATAACGTGCTTTACCGGGATTTGTTGCGCGAAGTCGCGCAAAGCGTGCGTGAAGGTATCCACCTTGCCGACGCCATGGCCAAATATCCGAAATATTTTCCGCAGCTTGTTCCGCAAATGCTCTCCGTGGGTGAGGCCACCGGACAACTGGATCAGATATTCACGCGCATTTCAGGATTTTACAGTCGCGAAGCGGATAACGTCGTTAACAATCTGGTTGATCTTATCCAGCCGATTTTGATGATCGGTATCGGTCTTTTGGTCGGGCTACTCTTCGCCTCAATCCTTCTTCCGCTCTACCAGCTTACGGCGACGATCCAATAATTTCGCGGTGTGATATAATTTATATAAACAAATCGATGCTTTCGCTTAATAAAAAATTCGGGTCGCGGAAAGGTTTTACCCTTATCGAAATGCTTATCGTCATCGCGATTATCGGCATTTTGGCGTCGATCGTGCTCGTGGGTTTGGGACCTGTGCAGAAAAAAGGCAGAGATTCGCGGCGCATCAGCGATCTTAAAGAAATTCAGACCGCGCTCGAGCTTTATTTCAACAAAAACGGATCGTACCCATCCGATAGTTCCTGGGCAACTTTGCAGACCGACCTTAAGGGCGCGGGTATCGGCACCGCGAACATTCCTAACGATCCACGCGTGGGTCAAAACTACGGTTACGCCGTAAATTCGGCAAAGACATCCTATGTTCTTGGCGCTCAACTTGAAGACCCTTCAAATTCGGCGATACGGGACAGTTTTACCGGCAATACTTTTGCTTCGAGTGCCGAGACGTTTACCCTGAGCGATAGTTTGGGCACATGTGGCGCAGCCGGGGTCTATTGCATCTCGCTTTAATATCTTCATTAAATAGTTTTGCGTGCGTCATGGCCGCGGAGCATTGGGTTATACTTAATAGTGTTTGAATATGGAAATCACGATAATCCTTTTTATTTTTGGAGCCGTCTTGGGCAGTTTTTTAAATGTTCTCGCAACGCGGTATAACCCTAATAAATTTATTCTTGACCCCGCGGTTATCGGCGGACGTTCACATTGTGACAATTGCGGAAAAACGCTAAGGGCTTACGAACTGATACCGATAATAAGTTTTGTTCTGCAGAGGGGGCGATGCCGCAGTTGCGGTGCGGTGCTCAGCCTGCAATATCCGGTATCCGAGATGCTAAGCGGCGTGATAGTCGCGGCAACTCCAAGTGCGCTTCGCTTGTTCGCGTTGGGCAGCGGAAATTGGCTTTTACTTTCGGCGCTTTGGACAGCTGCCTTACTCGTTCTGCTCCTTATTTCACTTATCGATTTACGGCTAAATATTATTCCGGACGAGACGATAATTTTTCTCTCCGCGCTAAGTCTGCCGATAATACTGCTTTCGACGCGCATGTTCGGCCTGGCTCAGGGCTCGTTTGTTGGACCATACGCGTTACTTTTAGGATTTCGCGGAAACATTTGGCTGAATCATTTTTTTGGCGCCGCATCTGCGGGTTCTTTTTTCTTGCTGCTCTATATTATTACCCGCGGGCGGGGGATGGGCATGGGTGATGTAAAGCTCGCCTTTGCTCTCGGGTTTTTGTTCGGCTGGCCGGATGTCGGCGTCGCCGGAGCTCTGGCTTTTATTATTGGCTCACTATTCGGCGTTATAGGTATATTGCGCCATAAAAACACGATGAAAAGCGCCTTGCCCTTCGGCCCGTTTCTTGCGCTTGGAGCAGCCCTGACTTTTTTCTTCGGCGCGCAAATCATGAGCTGGTACTTCGGGCTTCTCTTGCTCTGAAGAAGTTTATTGAAATTACGGCGCATAGTATAATCAATACGATATGTCACTCCGAAGCAAGGCAAAATTTGGATTTACAATTATTGAAATCTTAGTGGTAATTGCGATAACCTCGCTCCTGTCCGGATTGATAGTTACCTATAGTTCCACCGGACGAGATCAGGTTTCGTTATACGTCGAAGAGTCGCGGCTGGCGCAGACCATATTGCGCGCCAAATCTCTGGCAATATCGACATACGCTAACGTTTCTGCTCCGAGCTGTGGCTACGGATTTCATATAGACTATCAGGGCCAACAATACCAAGTGTTCAGCTACAACCCGCCGGTTTGCGGTGGAGTAACCTCGATAAATCCTGCTTTTATGATACCGATTGACTCAATACGGCTAACCACGAGCTTGATTATTTCGAACTCTATCCCGGGAGGAGGTTCAGGAATTTCCGACGTGCTCTTTGTCCCGCCGGATCCGAAAACATTGATCTGGACCGTGGCCGATCCGGCGACGCCGACATCGCTCGGCGACATTAATCTTGCAACCAAGAGCGGGAACGCCTCGGTCACGATTGGCGTAAACGCGGCGGGGCAAATAAGTTTTTAAACCAATGATCTCTTGCGCTTCATCTAAAAATTTGAGAACGGGGCAGGCCTTAGTTGAGCTCATGGTCGCCATCTCTGTTTTGGTTGTCGGATTTTTGAGCATCACTTCGCTTCTTTCCCGGTCGCTGGCGCTGAACCGTGTAATCGCCGAGAACTACACCGCGACATACCTTGCCTCCGAGGGAATTGAGGTGGTGAAGAACATATTGGATGCTAACATAATTGCCGCGCAGCCTTGGAATAACGGTTTTGCAAACGGCGACTACGAGCTTGATTATCGGACCACATCGCTGCAGTTAAATCAGGGACGCACGTTGAGCTTTGACCCGGTGAGCGGCTATTACACCTACGGCAGCGCTACGCCGACACCGTTCATCAGAACGATAAACATAGATTTGGTAAGCGCGGACGAGGTCCGTGTCATTTCAACGGTCAGCTGGATATCGCGCGGCAACGCCAACTTTGCCGTTAAGCTTGAAGACCACTTTTTCAACTGGCGACAATGATAAAAATTAAAAAAATAGAAATAGCGCGAAGGGGATTCACGCTCATCGAATTGCTGGTGGCTATCGGCCTTTTCGCGATTGTCGTATCGATTGCCGCCGGTGGTATAACGCGCATGCTAAGAACGCAGCGCCAAGTGCTTTCGCTGATCTCCGCGAATTCGAACGCTAGCCTGGCCATCGAGCAGATTGCCCGTGAGATCCGCACAGGTTTTGACTTCTGCGTTAACGGGAATAACTGCGCCTCGTCAAGCCAACTGACCTTTACGAACGCCAACGCGGACCAAGTATCATACGATCTCATCGGCGGAGCCATCGAACGCAGCGTAAACGGCGGGGCTTTTTCTCCGCTGACCGCTTCGAATATTTCGATTCAACGGCTCTCGTTCTCGCTTTTCGGTAATAATCCCAGCGACGGCTATCCGCCGCGGATAACCGTATCAATCGGCGTCAGCCCGAAGGCGATAGGCGTTTCAAACGTTGTCACCAATCTGGAGACGACGATAAGCGCAAGACAGATTGATACATAAGAAGCCGCAAAATTGACCCGAATCTTACTTTCTGCGAGTATTACCTTAGAACTTTAAAGCTTAAATCGGAAGGAGAATACAGTATGGAATTGTTCAGTAATGACCTGAATCGCGGGCGCGAATTTGTGTACTCAATTGAGGATCAGATCGCGGAAATCGTGCGCGGGCAGGCCAAGCCTATACGGCACGTGCTCATCGCCCTTTTTTCGGGCGGACATATTCTCTTGGAAGGTGTGCCCGGAGTGGCCAAAACTCTTTTAGCGAACTGCCTTGCCCGTACGGTGGCCGGCGGATTCGCGCGCATTCAAGGCAGCCCGGATCTGATGCCGTCCGATATCATCGGCCGGAATAGGCCGCGGCTTGAGCTTGTCGGAGCTCCCAGTTCCGCCGAGCCGCCCAAGGATGTGTTCATTCGTGGGCCGCTCCTCAAAAAGGACCTCATCATTCTGCATATCGACGAGATCAACCGCACGATGCCAAAAACGCAGTCGGCGGTGCTTGAGGCGATGCAGGAGAGAAAGGTTACGGTCGAAGGACAGGAGTTCAAGCTTCATGAAGCGTTTATGGTGATTGCCACGCGCAATCCTATCGAACGGGGTGAGACGAACGAGTTGCCTGAGGCTCAGCGAGACCGTTTCATGATGGAAACGGAGATGGGTTATCCGACCGCCGAAGACGAAAAGATGATCGCGCTTGACCCGAGCTATCTCGAGATGACCAAGAAGGTCGTCGACGGAATCAAGCCGGTGCTTGAGCCCGATCGGATTTTGCAAATTCGCCACTTGGTTGAAAACGAGATCAAAGTCAGCGAGGGCGCGATAGATTATATCTATCGCTTGGTGGATGCGACGCGCAACCCGGAAAAACTGGGCGTGAGCGTCGTGCCGACCGACAAGGGGACGCAGAAGATTGAAGACGTTATTTCCGCCGGCGCATCGCCGCGGGGGACTATTCATCTTGTGCAAGCCGCAAAGTTCGTTGCCTGGCTCGACCGCAGAATGGCGGTCACTCCCGAGCACGTTCAAACAATCGTGCCCGAGGTGCTGTTGCACAAAGTCTTCTTCAAGCCAGGTGTGGCCCGACGTTCCAATCTCGCCAAGAGCTTCTTGAACGAGATCGTGAAGAAGGTCACTCCGTGGTAAGGAATATGAAATGTTGACCATCCAAACCATTGAGTCTCAGCTTGCCGATTTTGACTACGGTCTCGGCGAGCTGAGCCGCAATTTGCGGAACGGTATGCATCGTTCACTCTACCGCGGCAGCGGATTCAACTTCACGCGGATAGCTCCGTATGAACAGGATCCGGATGCGCGGCGCATCGATTGGGATGCAACCTTGAAAGATATGGATTTGCGGGTTCGTCAGTTCGTCGAAGAAAAGGACATCGCTGTCTTAGAAATAGACGACCTTTCCGGTTCCGTGCATTTCGGCACGGCGCTGACCAAGGTTGAACGGATCGCGGTGATTCGCGCCGCTTTCGCTTTTTCTGCCGCAAAACACCGCGACCGCTACGGCGCAATCGGTGTTACCGACAAGATTGAGCCGGCGGTCACTTTTCCGCTCGGAGCGTACAAAGATTACTATCGTACTGTTGCCGAAGCGACGCTTGCGTTCAAGACATCAAAACCCGGTGGAGGGCTGGTCGAGGTTCAAAACCTTCTGCCCTCCACCCCTTCGCTTATCGTGCTCGTTTCCGACTTTTTCGATTCCGCCGAGTATTACGAGCGCGTACTGCGCCGGTTGCACGGCCACGAGATAGTCGGCATCGCTTTGCGCGATTTGCGCGAGACGGTTTTCCCGGCGACGAAAGGAATTGTGCGCTTTCGGGACATTGAGTCCGGAAAAGAGCGCGCGGTTTGGCTGAATGAAAAACGAATTACTGAACTGAAAAAGAAGGCCCAAGAGAATCGTGACGCGCTTACGGATTTGTTCCGCGAACACGGGCACGATTTGATCTGGCTTCCCGGCGACGGCGAGAGTCGCTCTATCCTGCTCGGAGCTGCGGCGATAGCCGCGGTCGGGGTGATCGACGACGTGCGCGGCCTGCCGGCCCTGCCCAAGCTGCTCGGCCAGGTCGGCGCGGCGCTGATCCCGGTCCTCGGCGGCGTCCGCGTCGACAATCT
>JBGQLC010000026.1:0-6310 GCA_041499885.1 Minisyncoccia bacterium | reverse complement strand
GGATGTATCCTTCCGCGCTCATAACTTTTCGGCAAAGCATCGGCGATTATTTCGGCGAGCGCCTTACTTGTCGTAATCTGCTGTTTGCGTTCGGCTAACTTAATCGCTTGGGCGATGGGCCTCGCATATCGCTCATCCGAATAGGTTCGGAGAATGTCGACTAGTTCGTTTTCGCCGAGTTCGCGCAACAATTGCCAGACGGGCGTCATCGACGGATCGTATGTCATCAGCAACGGCTCATCCGCCGAAAAACTAAATCCTTTTTTTGAATTCGCGAGTTGTTCGGAAGAAAACCCCAGATCAACGAGCAAGCCGTCGGCCTTCGGTAATTTTGCACGCGCGAGAATCCCGGGAAGGTCTGCGTAATTACCGGCGACAAGTTTGATATTTTCTGTTCTGGCAAACTTTTCTTTTGCCAGAGACAAAACATCCGGATCCCAGTCAACGCCCAAAAGTTTTCCTTTCGGACCAATTTTTTCAAGAATGGATCCGGCGTGCCCTCCGCCGTCAACAGTCGCGTCGATTATGAAACTTCCTGGTTTCGGATCGAGGCAAGAGATAACTTCATGTAAAAGAACTGGTACATGCATCGCAAAGCTATATCCCCAATTCACTAAGGTGCTCTGCAATTTCTTCGGAAGCGCTTTCTGTTTTCTGCTTGTAGCGCTCCCAGAGCTCTTTGTCCCACACTTCAATGCGGCTATAGAGCCCGGTAATGATTACTTCTTTTTTGATATCGGCGTACTTGCGTAAATAGTCAGGGATCAAAATACGGCCCTGATTGTCTAAAGAAACATCGGTCGCGCCGGAGAGCATCAAGCGGACAAATGCCCGCGAGTTAGCCTGCGCAAGCGGCAAAGCAACC
This sequence comes from Minisyncoccia bacterium, assembly GCA_041499885.1. Classification (GTDB taxonomy): domain Bacteria; phylum Patescibacteriota; class Minisyncoccia; order UBA6257; family 2-01-FULL-56-20; genus JBGQLC01. Next base: position 5,445 of record JBGQLC010000026.1, on the reverse strand, counting down.
AGCTTCTCCGCCAGAACCTGCCACTCTTTCGGAGCGAACACGAACAAACAATTATCCAATCCGCGGGTTACGATAGCGCCGGCAGAAAGTTTTTCGCGGAATTTAGCCGGAATCGCTACTCGACCTTTGATATCAAGATTATGTTTGTATTCTCCGAGAAACATTTGTTTGTGCTTTTTGTAGTTCTACCCAGAAGCTGCCAGTTATCCACAGATTTATCCACATTCCCCCACTTCTATTTAATAGTACCCCACCGCTCCTTTCTGTCAAAGGGTAGCCCTTGACCTCTTGGCACTCACTTAAGCCTTGATTTTCCTATATTGGATAAATTAGCTATCTAAGATATCCACAAATGACATCTAAAACAAAAATCCCCACTTTTAAAGCAGGGCTCTAACTTTTTATTTGTGCGCCTTGTAGGGATCGAACCTACGACCTTTCCGATGTGAACGGAACGCTCTACCACTGAGCTAAAGGCGCGGCAAATACTCGCTTCACTATAGAAGAAAATTATTTCGTTTTCAAATAAAAAAGCCCCGCGATTTCTCGCGGGGCATGGTTGCGAACGTTACCGGCTCTCGACAACCATCGTAACCAGATGCGGTTGCCGCCTCACGAACTCGTTCGGACCAAGCTTGATGACCAGCCGCCCTGCCCGAGTTCCCATGAGCTCACCATAGCGAGTGCCGTGTCTCCGGTTTTCGTACGAAACCGTCGGCGTCTGCTTTGTGAACAAACGGACTGGCGATGGAAAAGATGCGGACGAAGGGACGCCGAGCATCGCGCTCTTTTTCCGAAGAACGAGAGTCACGACTGCGAGCGAAGCGAGGGCGAGGAGCGAGAGAACGATGGCGAACATGCGGTTCCTCCTTTGTCGGTTCGGCGTTATGGTTTCAATTTAGAACTGAAAATAATTTAGCATATATTTTTATATTTGTCAATATGACAACAAAAGACGCCTGTTTAGGGCGTCTTTTGTGTAAGCACTTGTTCTCGTGAATTACTGCAACTCGACTGTTGCGCCGACAGCTTCAAGTTTCTTCTTCATAGCTTCAGCCTCATCTTTCTTTACGCCCTCCTTTACGGTCTTCGGCGCTCCATCAGCGAGATCTTTTGCCTCCTTCAATCCTAACGTGGTAATTTCGCGGATTGCTTTGATGACGTTAAGCTTTTGGTCGCCTGCGGCTTTAAGCACCACGTTAAACGAGTCCTTTTCTTCAACGGCCGCAGCCGCTCCTCCACCGGCCGCAACTGGAGCAGCCGCCGAAATGCCAAACTTTTCTTCCATTTCTTTGACCAGCTCGACGAGTTCCGCGACGCTCAATTTTTCAATCTTTGTAATTAATTCTTCGTGTTTTGCCATGTTAATTTATTATTTATGACGACGACCTTTTCGCTTTTTCATTTACCAGATACATAAATGCCTGAACCGGAGCGATGAACATTCTAAGAAGCTGGGCGAGCGCGACTTCGCGCGGCGGAAGTTGGCCCAACATAACCATCCCCGCGTGATCAACCGCCGTTTTGGACTTTAAGTCATAGCCACCTAAAATTTTCTGTACGGACAAAGCTCTCGCGGGCTTATCCGCCGCGTCACCAAGGTTTGAGAAAAATTTATAAATCGGTCCGCTTACATGCTCCAAGTCGGACTCAACAAATACAGTGCCGACCGCAGATTTGAATTGCCGGGCATCAAAATCAATACCCTTCTGCTTCAAGAGAACGTTCAAAAGCCGCTTCTTGATGACCAGAAAATCTCCGCCTGCGCTTTTAACTTCGCGACGAAAACGGCGCAGGTCTTCAGCGGTCACTTTAGTAAAATCCGCGAAAGCCAGCGCGTTGCTGTCTTTTAGCAATACCTCCGCAGCTTTTAATTCTATTTCTTTTTGTGCTCTTGTTTTCATTTTTGCTAATAAAAAATGGTCTTCCAAAGACCATTGCGGTACGCGAGATATTCTCGCTTTCCTCGGCAGGGCTTATTGATTGCCTGCGGTCTTTGGAATACTTGACCATTGTAGCGGATGCCAATTTTGCCGTCAAGAGGATAAAAAAGGCGCCTATGTGTTTAACATAGGCGCGAGAGAACTACTTGATGTCCAGCTTGACCCTAACCAGTCCCTGAGAACTGAGATATGGGCCGCAGTCTGCGGATGAAACAGGATCAACCGGAGGAAGGGTCGTTGTGTCCCGCCGCCGCGCAGCAACGAACGCGAACCACTCTCCGTTGCGCCAGGCAAGATTGAATCCGCTCCCGGCACCGCAACCGGTGTAGGTGGTCCAGAAATCACCGAGGTCGAGCTGCTTCGAAGGTTGCCACGCGATTCCGGTATCCCCCGGCAAGCTGCCGAAGGCATACTGAAATGTCGGAGGCAATGCCCCGAAGCCCGTGTTCGGCTCATACACAAAGAGCAACGAATCCCCGACCATGACGAGATCGAAAGGGTCCGAGGCGTTGGCCGGGCTGATCGACGGAGTTAGGTCGTAAGGCATCACTCCGTTTGATGGAATGAAACCGTTCGGTCCGTCGAGAATTTGAAGGCTTGACCTTCCGTCGAATCTCCACCACGTCGCAATGATGCCGTAGTCGGTCCATACGCAAATCGACATGTAGAACCAACCGTCGTGATAGACCATCGCCGCATGACCAAAGAGCCCTTTGGTCATGTCCTCTCTCCGGATAAGCTTGGCAGCTTTCTCCGGATCGTCGGTCGGACCGTTATCACCCGCGAACTTCCAGTTGAATCCGTCGGAGCTCACAGCCCAAGCCATCCATGACTCACCTGTTTCCGGTTTTCCTACCGGCAGAATGCCGTAGTAAGTTCCGCCGGCCTGCGCTGTGCCGACGCCCGTGCCCAGATACCGTCCGACGAGTCCACCGCCATTCGAGCCGGTGATTCCGCACATTACCGGTCCTGGCCCGTAAGTAAGAGCCGGGTCAGTCGGTAACGCGAACGTCCCGTCCGACTTCCAGTCCACGACAAAAGTCGAATCACACCGCGTTGTGTCTCCGAGACTGTCGTCACCGTATCCGACAAGCAACACATCTCCGGAAGCGGTGTAAACCGTATGCGCGTTCGCGAACATTTGGTTCTTGAAGTTCGCTGGGTCCAAGCTGATCACATCGTTCACAGCCGTCCCGTCGCTCAGTGCCCAGGAATCGTAACGTTCGATGACCGAAAGCGTCGAAGGCCCTGGCCGATGAACAACTCTGGTCGGAGGACGATGTGGGACTGCATGGATCGGTCCACGCTGAACCGGTTGGTCATCCCTGCCCTGAGCAGAGATAGGCGCAGCCAAAACGAACGTGGCGATGACCGTAAGAGCCATCGAGAAAAACAGCTTCTTCATATAACACCTTTCTCTGGTTTTTGTTGTGAATAAAACAGGGCTAATCCCCGCTTTTGCTGTCTTAAACATAGCAGAAAATGATGATTTTGTCAAGAAAAAGCCCCGCGTTGCGGGGCTTAATAACTAGTACTTCTGAGGATCAATGCCCAGGCTTTTTGGCCCGAACGAGTCTGTCTCGATTGCTTCGGCGAAAGTGCAGCGAATTACGGTTTCGGCATCATCAACAGCCACGCCGATTACAACGGGCTTGTCCAGATCTTCTCCAGAAAATTCGCGCATCACTTGGCGGCAAGACATGCAAGGAACACCGTTGTACTTCGCAGCACAAACAAGCACCTTCCATTGCCGCTCACCCCACTTCGCCATCTCGGCAAGCGCATTTTCTTCCGCGTGTGGAACTTTGTAGTGCACGTTCTCTACGTTCACGCCGGAGTAGATGCGTCCACCCACCGAAATTACCGCGACGCCTACTTTGTAATTGCTATAAGGCGCGTAGGCGTTCTCGCGGACGGCGCGTGCGATACGCACGGCAGTCTGTTCCTGTTCGGAAAGATTTGTGAGTTTCACTCTTGGAAGATTGTCTGCCTTCTTCATCACAACTCCTCGTAACGGGTAATGAGCTGGTCAAGACTCTCAAAGACGATGCACTTTTCTTTGTCCACCTTCTCCAGAATGTCGTCCATCTTGCCGATCGTGTCCCATGTTTCGACGGGAATGTAAATTCCCCTGTACCCCGCCGAAAGCGCCGGCGCGATATCCGATTCGTAGGAATTGCCGATGCTGTAAAAGTGGTCCAGAAGCCGGTAGTGCGAATAGGTATCCACGTCCGGTATCTTGAGTCGTTTCAACTCTTCGAAAACCGCCGCATTTTTGTCGGCGACGATTTTGATGGCGGCAAAATCGATTCCACCATTCTGAAGCGCGGAGACTTTCTTATATTGGACCCTCTTATCTCCCTTTGAACACAGATAGAGTAAGTCCCCTTGTCCTTTCAAAAAATCAAAAACGTCTTTTGCGTTCGGCTTGATGTTTGTTGTATATCTCTTCTCGTCGAATGCCTGGAACCCGATGTGGGATAAACACTCTTCGTTGCCGGGTGTGGCACACACGCTTGCTCGCCGACAAATTTCGCGATACGTCTCCACGAGTGAACCCGGAAAACGCTCCATCGAATACAAGAACGGCTTGCCGGTCTCGAGATTTGTTTCCTTAACCCGGCGCTTGTCGATCTCCTGCTCAAGCGCGATGATCGCGGACACATGCGGAGCCTTGTTACCGAGCGTCTTCACGATAAAGCCACAGGCGTCGAGAATCGGTTGTGCGTAGTCATGCACATTATCCATCAACGTATCGTCCAAATCCCACACGAAAACCTTCTGCTGGTTAGACATTTAATCCTCTTTTGTCTTTCAAAAATCTAATGAGAGTATTCAATATAGATGGGGTTTTGTCAATAAAAAAGCCCCGTCCGCCAGTTGGCGGATACGGGGCTCGGGTTTCTTCTTAGTTTCGTTCATTTTCTTTTTGGGGTTCCGGTTTGTCGCCTCCCGACTCCGGTCGGCCTTGCTCGTCAAGATAGATGCAATCTGCTCGTTCAATGAGTGGCCTGTTAAAGATGGGGCCATGATGATCGTGGTCGAAAAGGTCGTCTTCCGGAGGCGATATCTGCTGCTCATGATACTGAAGCAACCGGTAATAGACGCGCCTGGGCGTTCCATCTGCACGGAAAACCCCCCACGTCTCTTTCGGATAACTTGGGTCATCCTGCAGACAGTAGATGAACGCGTTTTCGAAACGCGGTCGTTTGGCCAGCCGTTCGAGCGTGTCGACGATGAAATTGGCCTGCCGAGTTTCCCCGACATCGCTTGCCTTCCAACCAAACTCGGTGAGCCAGATCGGTTTGCCGCCAAAGCCATTGTCATCGTATATCCGGTAGAGCGAACTGCGCTTCTTGAAACAGAAAATCCAGAAGCACTCATAATCACCCTTTTCGAATTGTTCGATGATGGTAGCCGGCTCGTCCTCGTACGCATGCTGAGAGACGATATCAATGTACTTCGCGGCATCTCTCCGGGCAAGACGTTTGAAAAAGTCTTC
>JBGQLC010000025.1:0-6318 GCA_041499885.1 Minisyncoccia bacterium | reverse complement strand
CTCCGGCCCCCACCCAAGAATTGGCCGGGCAAGAAATCCGTGCCAGGCAATCGACCAAATAATCCGACGAGTCGCGAATGTATTCGTACCAAAAGAAATAGTGAATATTCTCGACCCGGGGATGCGTTGTACAAACGCAGAATTTTGGAAATAGACCAGTACGCCAACAACTATCAAAAAACATATACCCGCGATAATTAACCATTTTCGCCAGGTCTTTTTAGAAAATCCCAAATAAGCCAGTACGGCCAAAATGCCGACGATTAGGCCTATGAACGCCCCACGAGTAGCCGCCAGTACGAATGTCGCTATGAAAATCAAAAGCAGCGAAATTAAAGTAACCTTGGAAGTCAATCGTCCCTCTTTGCCGAATTGCTGTTTTAAAAGATAGAGGGTATAAAACAAAACAAAGATGATATAAGCAGCCACATAGGCGGAATTGCCTATTGACCCGGATAACCGAAATCCCGGGTCACTAAATTGCTGCCCAATAAACCCGGTGGCGCCCTGCGAAAAGATACCTAATACCCCGTAAATTGTGGAGGAGAGAAAATTGTGTGAACCTAGCCCGGCGAAAACCCCATACAATCCCATGAATAGAGCGCCGATAAGCGAAAACCAAAATATTTTCATCCATGACTTTTTATCTGTGAAAAGCGTAGCCAATAACAGGAAAAGCGCGTACAGATGCAGGATTTGTAACCCGCCTTCGCCCCGTTCAAAAGTAGACCAGAATGAAAGCGCTGGGTCTACGCCAAAAAATCCAGCAATAAGAAAAATACCGGCAAAAGCTGTCGCCATAATGCCTAACGGAGACTTCAAAACGCGCTTCAATCTCTCCCAATAACTATTTCCCGCAGGGTCAAAAACCAGCGCTAGAAGAAAAGCGATCAACGCGAAATCAACGGACGCCCGAAACCAGGTATATTTCCCGACGATGAATGGAAAAAGAGTGGAAGTCGAAACAATGACTACCGTAAATGCCGTGGCATAAAGAAAAAATTTTGAGATTTTAATCAGCACTGGCTTAAAAAATATTTTTGCCTAACGCGCGTATTCGACTGCGCGCATCTCGCGGATTACGTTAACTTTAATCTCTCCGGGATATTTTAACTCGGATTGAATGCGGTTGGCAATCTCACGAGCCATTTCGAGTGCGCGGAAGTCATCCACCTTCTCCGGCGTGACGAATACGCGAAGTTCTCTTCCGGCCGAGATGGCATAGGCGTTTTTAACGCCCGGAAACTCGCCAGCGATTTTTTCTAGATCGGCCAAACGCTTGATATAATTCTCCACCGTGCCACGACGGGCACCCGGACGGGCGGCGGAAAGTACGTCGGCAGCGGTAACAATGTATGATTCGGGGCTGGCATAGGGATAGTCTTCGTGATGCGAGCGCATTGCGTCAATTACTGCTTCGTCGATCCCGTATTTCTTCAAAAGCTTCATTCCCAAATCCACGTGCGTTCCTTCAACCTCCTGGTCGATGGCTTTGCCGATATCGTGCAGTAGCGCGCCTTTCTTTGCCACAGCGACATTCAACTTAAGCTCGGCGGCCATCATCGCGGAGATATGCGCCATTTCCACGGAATGGGTAAGCACGTTCTGCCCGAAGCTTGTCCGGAAATGCAACCGACCAACCAGTGTCAAAATCTCTTTGGGCAAATCGTATATACCGACCTCCGCAGCGGCGGCCTCCCCTATTTCAAGCAAGCGCTTGCCGAGTTCCTGCCGCGCTTCTTCCACCTTCTCTTCTATTTTCGCCGGCTGAATACGCCCGTCTTTTATCAATTGCTCTAACGCAAGCCGGGCAACCTCGCGCCGGTACGGGTCAAAAGATGATATCACTATCGTGTCCGGCGTCTCGTCCATGACAAACTCTACCCCGGTCGCACGCTCAAGCGCCCTGATATTCCGACCCTCTCGGCCGATTATTTTTCCTTTGACCTCTTCGTCGGTCAAATGGAAAACGGTTGTGGTCAGCTCAGCTACGTGCGAACGTGAATAGCGCTGCAACGCAGTGGTGATAACGCTAACAGCTTTCTTTTCCACCTCTTCTTTTCGCTCACCCTCAAGCTTTTGTAATGATTTAGCCAAATCCTCCTGATAGTTTTCGCGAACTTCTTTAAGCAATTCTTCTCTGGCGCCTTCTTTTGACAGGCCGCTTACTCGCTCAAGTTCTTTTTCCAGCCGATCACGCGCGCCGGAGACATCCTTTTCTTTTTCCTCCAGCGAAGCGGACTTGGTTTTAAGCTGCGTGGCTTCCTGGTCCAGCGCCGCAGCGCGCTTATCCACCGTGCCTTCACGCTCCGAAAGACGCGCCTCCAACGCCGAAAGCTGCTGCTTCCGCTCACGATCTTCATTCTTCGATTCAACGAGAAGCGAAGCGGCCTTATCTTTAGCCTCGACAACAAGTTCTTTTGCCTTCGCTTCCGCCTCGGCAATAATTTTTTCGGCTCGCGATTCGAGCGCGCCTGCCTTTTTACCTGCCCAAACTTTCCGTACCAGAAACCCGATACCCGCGCCAAATACGAGCGCCACAGCTGGCCACAAAATATTCGTCATATGAGTTTATTCCTAAATTCTTCGGCGTATTTGCCATGATGAATTTTTTAGGAGTTTCGTTAAAATTGGTGACTTTTAGATGACTTTTAAGATGACTCTATTATACGACCTCCGCCGCCGGGCGTCAATGTTCTCCGCCGCGGATAAATACCATATAATAAAAGCCATGAAGCAAACGGTCGTGCTGATAATTTTGGACGGGTGGGGCATCGGGCGGAATGATGAGTCCAATCCAATCCATGTCGTAGATCCGCAATATTTTAAATGGATGGCGGAAAATTATCCGGTAACCAGCCTGCAGGCGTCGGGCATATCGGTCGGTTTGCCTTGGGGCGAGGTTGGTAACAGCGAAGTCGGCCACTTAACCATCGGCGCGGGCAAGGTCATTTATCAGTACTATCCGCGGATAACCATCGCCATCCGCGACAAATCTTTTTTTGAGATTAAAGCTCTCAAAGACGCATTCGCGCATGCCAAACAAAATAATTCCGGGGTAAATCTGGTCGGCCTTCTTTCCAAAGGCAACGTCCACGCCGCGTTGGACCATCTTCTTGCGCTTATCGAAATGGCCAAACAAAACGGCGTGGACAACGTTAAGCTCCACCTTTTTGCCGACGGCAAAGACGGCCCGCCAAAAACGCTCGAATCTTTTTTGTCCCAGCTGCCTAAAGACAAATTGGCCTCTCTCGTCGGCCGCTATTATGCTATGGACCGCGAGGGCAACTGGAATCTGACTCAACAAGCGTACGACTGCATGACTGGCAAAGCCGGTTCCTTGGCGCCGGACCCAACTCCCAACATCAAAATGCTCTATGCCAAAAATCTTAATGAAGAATTTCTGCCGCCGTTGCGCGTCGACCCCGCAAAAGCTATCCAGTCAAACGACGCGGTAATTTTCTTTAACTACCGGGAAGACAGCATCCGCCAGCTGGCCCAGTCTTTTATCGATAAAAATTTCGACAAGTTTCCCAAGCAGCAACTCGACAATCTGTATATAGCAACGATGACCCGCTACAAAGAAGAGTTTAATGTACCGGTTGCTTTTCCTCCGGACGAAGTAAAAAAACCGCTCGGCAAAGTTTTGAGCGATGCCGGAAAAACACAGTTGCGTCTCGCCGAAACATATAAATACGCGCACATTACTTATTTTTTTAACGGTTATGAAGAGCCACCATTTAAAAACGAATACCGGGTTTTGATTCCTTCGGAGTCTATCCCACATCCCGACGAACACCCGGCGATGATGGCACCGGCTATTACCGACCGTTTATTGCAGTCACTCGAAGGCCATGCGTTTGATTTCATCCTTGTAAATTATGCTAACCCGGACACGATAGCGCACACGGGAAATAACAACGCCACGCAGGAAGCCGTCAGAGCGATAGACAAAGAAATCGGCCGCATCCTGCAAGTCGCGCTGAATCCGGAGACGATACTGATCATCACCTCCGACCACGGCCATGCCGAAGAACTTATCAATCCGGTCACCGGCGAAATGGAAACGCAACACGCGGCAAACCCGGTACCCTTCTATCTCATCGCTGATAAATTTAAAGGGCGCAAGTTCTCCAACTACCAAAGTTTGGCCCAAGAAACCATGGGCATCCTCTCCGATGTAGCCCCGACGATTCTGGAGCTGATGGGCATTGAAAAACCCGCCGAGATGAACGGCGAAAGCCTGCTCAAGGGTTTGTTATAGGTTTGTTATGGGTTTGTTATGGGTTTGTTATGGGTTTGTTATGGGTTTGTTATAAAATTCATCGCCCGTGTTATAATTCATAAAATGAAATTCCTCGCAAAAATCGTACTGGCGGTAGTGGTAAATGCCGCAGCGCTGGTCATAGCTTATCTTGTTGTGCCCGGATTCCAGATAACTCCGGCCTTCCAGGCGGTAGCGGTGCTCGCCGTAATCCTCACTGTTTTAAACTTCACCATAAAGCCGGCGCTCTCGATGATTTTAGGTCCGGTCATATTCTTAACCCTCGGGCTGGGTTATCTTTTCGTGAACGGCGCAATCCTGTATTTGCTTGACTTTCTATCTCAAAACCTTACCATTCAAAGCATTGCCGCGCTCGTTTACGGGACACTTATCATAAGCGCAGCAAACTTTATCTTTCATAGCGCAACGAAATGAATATTTCCATCATCCAAATAATTCTCTCGGTTATCTTGATCGTTTTGATACTCCTCCAAGAACGTTCGGCCGGCCTTTCCGGCATATTCGGAGGCGAGGGCGGAGGATACTATCAAACCCGCAGAGGCCTTGAACGATTTATTTTTGCCGCTACGATAGTGGGCAGTATCGCGTTCGTTGTGCTTGCCGTCACCAAGCTAATATTCGCCTAATTCCTCCCCCGCCAAGCGCGGGGTTAATTTATGATGCTCTGGCCAAAACAACTATTGAGTTCGTTTTCCCGCCCTGAACGGCGCGTTTTCTATCTTTCTTTAGTAGCAGGCACAATCGCTCTTGCCGGTCTAACTGTAATTTTCGTCGCCCAGGCCACAAAAACCGTACCTGCCCGTGGCGGCGAATATACCGAGGGTTCGCTGGAACAACCGGTCTATATAAACCCCGTGTTGGCCAAAAGCCAGGCAGACAAAGATTTGGTCCGCCTGCTATTTGCCGACATAAACACCCTCGCCGATAAAATTGAAGTGGATAAAACCGGCAGAGTTTGGCGCATACGACTAAAAGAAAATCTACGGTGGTCAGACGGAGAACAAATTACCAGCGACGATGTCATTTTTACCGTTGAACGTTTGCAGGACCCGGAAACCGGATCCCCGCTTTTCTCCAAATGGCAAAGCGTGGCGGCAAATCGCGTGAGCCAGCTTGAACTGACATTAAACCTTGCCGCGCCCTATGCTTTTTTCGGCAACACCTTACATGACCTCTATGTAATTCCCAAACACATTTTTGCCGACGTTCCCCCGGCGAACTGGCGACTTTCCGATTACAATCTTAAACCAATCGCAAGCGGTCCGTATGTTTTTGCGTCATCCGACAGGCGCGGAGACGGCTTTATCACTATCTATTCTCTCGTTAGAAATTCGGACTATGCCGGCTCAAAACCGCTGATAGACAAAATAACCTTTCGCTTCTTTACCTCATCGGACGAGCTGGCCCGCAATTTTAACAACGGGCAAATTGACGGGACAGGAGACCTTGCCGCAGACCAGCTGCAAAAAATTCAGCGGCCGTATGGAACAGCGGACCTGAGCCTTCCGGACTACTACGCGTTTTTTTTCAATCGCAGCCAGAATTTGCCGCTCCAAGACCGCGCGGTTCGCGACACACTCTCACGCGTAGTTGACCGCGACGGCCTTATCCGCAATGCGCTCGCCGGACACGGCGTTCCGGTTTACGGGCCGATTCCCCCGACTATCCCCGGAATTACAATCGCCCCCGCGCCTCAGCCGCTCTCAATCGATGACGCCGGCAAAGCGCTCGATTCTGCAGGCTGGAAACTGAACGACCAGGGCATACGCGAAAAGCGCGTTGGCAAAGCTACCGTACAGCTATCGTTTAATTTATTGGTCCCGCAAATTTCATTCCTCGAACAAACCGCGGATACCCTTAAGTCGACATGGCGGAGCATAGGCGCAGAAGTAAACTTGGACATGATTTCTCCGGACGAAGCGATACAGGCAAGAATTACCAATCGCGACTACGATGCCATCCTTTTCGGGATGGACCTGACCGCCAGCGGCGATCTCTTTTCGTTCTGGCACTCATCGGAAAAATACGCTCCG
>JBGQLC010000024.1:0-6408 GCA_041499885.1 Minisyncoccia bacterium | reverse complement strand
GTCATCGTCGGCACCCTACAAGTTCTCGCGCTGTTCAATCAGGCGAAATCCGCAAAGCAGCTCATCGGAGGCAAAGTCGTGCAGGGCATATTTAAAAACAAAACAGTGTTCTCTATTCGCCGCGGCACGGAAGTGTTGGGCCAAGGCCGGGTATTAAGTTTGGAGGAACAAAAGAAAGAAGCAACGCAGGTCACTGAGGGCAAAGAATGCGGCCTTATAGTTTCAAGCCCGACGATGATTGCGGTGGGCGACCAGCTGGTTATCGAAGTTCTTCGCGAGCTGCCAAAAGCAAAGTAAGGGATGAATCGATGAATTATCGCCCGCTCCGCGTCGCAAAACTTATCAAAGAAGAACTGGGCAAACTGCTTTTGCGCGAAATAGAGCCTAATGGCGCTCTCTTAACCATCACCGAGGTGGCGGTCAGTAAAAAATTGGACAGCGCACGCGTGCGTGTGAGTATTCTCCCAGAGAACAAATCCGCAGCCGTGCTTAAAATGCTGAAGGCTGCTCAGCACGAACTCCAGCATATGTTGCTTAAAAAAATAAATATTAAGCCCATGCCGCAAATCCTTTTTGAAATTGACTATGGCGTGTCAAACGCCGCGAATGTTGAACGGCTGCTCAAAGAGGAATAGAATACTCGTATGAAGAGAGTCTTGATGTATGTGACGGTTGGCCTCGTTTTCGGTATCGCTGTGGGACTTATTTTCAAATCTTTTGTACCTTCATTCGATCTCGCCAATTTTGTTGCGATTGCTATTATTGGGACAGCTGTGACCGGCTCGCTCTTTGACAAAAGCTGCGCAAAAAAGAAAGATAAACAAGTGGCCGGATAGCCAAGTGGTAAGGCAAGAGTCTGCAAAACTCTTATACGCGGGTTCAATTCCCGCTCCGGCCTCAAGCCAAATGCCCGGGTGGCGGAACTGGCAGACGCGCACGACTTAAGATCGTGTACCGCAAGGTGTGTGGGTTCGACTCCCACCCTGGGCACTGATTAGAAAATCTATCCCCGCTGAAAAGCGAGGTCATATTTTCTTGAATCCCGAGCGAGTTCCGCATAGCGGAACGACGAGGGGCAATATCACAATCTCCGCATCAGCGGAGATTTTATTTGACGTTTTGAAGTTTCGAGGCCTATACTTGACTGCAGTTATTCATAAAAGGAGCGACCATTGGAATCCGAATGCCCTTTTTGTGCCCGTTCAAAGATTGAGGACAGATTAGTCGGCGAGACAAGAAACAATCTTATTATTGCCACGCGCGGGCAGATCAGCGAAGGCGGCCATCTTCTCGTCATGCCCAAAGCCCATGTCCGTTGCATCGGAGAGCTCTCGGCGGAGGAAGTTAAGATCTTCACACTGCAGCTCGGCTTTGTCCGTGAAATCCTAATGCATGAGTACCTCTGCTCGCACATTCTCGTCTTCGAACACGGCATGGCGGGCCAGACCGTGCCGCACGCGCATGTCCATCTATTGCCCGCGACAATCCGGCTGACCGAAAGAATCCAAGCCGACTTCCCGGACAAAAAGATCGAGACCATACACTCCATCGCCGACGTCCAGTACGAATACAAGCTGCACAAACAGCTCTATATCTTCTGGCAAGACGGCGATGGGGCAAGGGTCCTCTGGAATGCAATGGTGTCTAAGCAGTATCTGCGGACGATTACGGCCGAAGCGCTTAAGCGGCCCGAACGCGCCGACTGGCGCGCAATGGACCAGACGCTCGACAACAAACTCTGTGAGAGCACGCTCCAACGTTTAAGAAAGTATTTTTAAGAGCCCCGATGGGGCTCTTTTTTATTTACTCTACTGATTGCCCAGAATATTCGCGGCCACGATGCAGGCGATAACGATAAGAAAGGCGAAAAACTTTTTCTTGTGGAACGGTTCGCGTAGGAAAAATATTGACGAGAAATAGACCAAAAGCGGCTGGAGCGAGAAAAGCAGCGCGGTATAGACCACTCCGGAAGTTTTATAACTGAAATAGAAAAATATCCACGCGAGCGCGCTTAAAACATTTGTCGCGACAAGAAGCAGGCGTCCTTTAAGCGGAATGTGTGCCGTAGCCGCGCCATAAAATAACGGCAGCAAAATTAAAGCGGTTAAACCATCGCGAACCATTTCCAGCGGGATTGGGTTCCATGACCGGAGAAGAACTTTATTCATCGCGGCGATAAACGGGCTCGAAATCATAAACCATGCAAAAAAGGCGAATGTTTTGGGCTTTAGTGAAAAATGTTTGCGTTCCCAATGCGACCAAAAAACGACGAGCGCCGCGATTGTGGCCGGGATAATCACGATCAACTTCCTTTCATCGGCAAAGAGCAGACTGGCGACAAGAATTGTCGGCACGCTGTAGAGCAGGCTTAATGTCTGCATCTCGCCCAGTTCATCTTCTTTAAGCGCGCGATAAAAAGCGATATTGGTGATAATACTCGCAGCAAGCGACGCAAATAAAATAAGGCCGTTGATTCCGGCGAATAAACCGAAGCTGAATGGCGGGCGGATTATCAAAAAAATAACCGCGTCTATCAAGAAAAGAAGCGGAAAGCTGATGGCGGTGTAAGTTTTAAAATTTATCCGCCGGATGCCCAAAATAACCTTGTCGAGCGTGAACGAACTCGCTTGTAAAATAGCCGCCGCAATCGGAAAGAAAAAATTCATTTAATAAAGCATATCACACGGATATGCTCACTACGCCGATTCCGTTGCTATAAAAGCTGTTTTACTTCCGTGAGCGAACCGAAAATATAATCCGCGCGGGAAAAATCCTGTCCCTTGGTCTGGGAGCTCGGTATAACAGTGCACTTCAATCCCGCTCCTTTGGCGGCAGCAAGGCCTATTTCGCTGTCCTCTATCGCCAGCGCGTCTTCGGGCCTTACACCCAAGCGCTTCAGGCTGAGCAAATAGGCCTCCGGGTCCGGCTTCCTTTGCCGGACATCCTCCTGGCTAACTATCGAGGAGAATATATTTTCAAAACCGAAAGTTTTTATGAATTGGTCAACCTGCAATCGGTCACTCGAAGTCGCTATCGCCACTACCGTGCCCTTCGCTTTCAAAAATTCCAGAAGTTCTTTTGCGCCCGGGCGCAAAGTTCGTGTGCGCGTGTATATGTCTTCGTACCGGGCGGTGCTTTCCCGGATTAATTCTTCGGCCGGCAATTCGAGCTTGTTTTTTGCGATGATTTCCGGAACAAAATCTAGCGGGTGCTTGGCGAGAATGACCGCCTTATCTTCTGCACTAAGCGTGTAACCGAATTTATTGAATGCCTCGCTTCCCGATTCTATATTCGCGTCTTCCGAATCCACCAGCGTCCCGTCAAAATCAAAAATTATAACCTTGATCGGTATCACGGTTTTCTGAAATCCGCTCGCAGAGATAATGCTCCTAGGACCAAAAATAGTGCGGCCTCCAGCCAATTTTGTTTTTGAAAAGCCTCAATTAAAGCAATCCCGAAAAAGATTATGAATACCGCGAGGGTCGAGAATTTCGGAGCTTTCATATTTTTGTTTGGTGGTGTCCGCTTGAAAAATCAGAACTGATTCAGTTTACCAATATCGTTGCGTTTTGCCAATAATTGTTGTATAATGCGAACAGCAATCTATATAAAAGAAGGAGAACTGTGAAAAAGTTTGCTTCGGCGATCTTCGTATTCGCATTTGCGGTTGCGGCCTCTGTGCTCGCAAACAACAGCGCAACGGATAATGCCGCTGTATCTACGACGGCCGTAAAGGCGAACGTCTCGGGTCTCGACTTGCAGGCACTCTCAGCTCTTGCGAAACAAGCACATGACGCCCCGGAACTCGAACGCCTCCTGAACGAAGAGGGCTCGATCAATAACCTCGACTTGGACGGCGACGGCTACGTCGATTACATCCGAGTGGTGGAATACAAATCGGGTGATGTTCGCGGCTTCAAGCTTCTCGATGGCGACCAGGAAGTTGCGCGCATAGAAGTGGAACGCACTTCGAGCGGCGCGGCAAACATCGTACTTGAAGGAACTCAGGCCGTATACGGATACGGAGAGGACTACTATTTGAGCTGGCAGTCGTCCTGGGATGAGTATCCGCTCTTCTCGTGGCTTTGGATGCCGCGGGCTACGCTCTACGTCTCGCCATGGAACATGAGCTTCTATCCGCAGTGGTATCGGCACTATCGTCCGGTGCCCTGGGGTATGTACGCGTGGAGAACGCGAAGACACAACTGGTACCGACAGAATATGGATCGGCACCACGGCTATGACCGCCCCGGGCAAAACCACCGAGACCAATGGAGAGGTAATCCCCATTCGAGTCCGGCGCCTCCGCGGAGCATGGACCGGAATCAAACAGCACCGAGAGGCCCTCGCGTTTGGCAGAATACACCGCAGAGAGATACTCCCAGGAGAGCGCTGCCTTCGCCCCAACAGCGTCCTCGGGTTTCATCCCCCGCTCCTCAAGCGCCACGGGCGAATCAATCGAGAAGCAACAGTTCTTCTGTCCAAAGAAATAAGCGTTAATAATTACAGAGCCGCTTCCATGAAGCGGCTCTTTTTTTATGTTATCCGGATTGTATGTAGAAACCGAAACAAAAACGCCAGGAGTTACTGCGTAGGACAAACTCCAATCCCTTCTGCCTCATATGAAGGATCGGAACTGTAAGCTTTAGATACCGTTAGCCTAAATCTTACCCGGGTATTAGGGGCTACTCCTGCCGGATTATAATTAGGGCCGACACCGCCGTAAACATATCCGCCTTTCTGCCAGGAAGTGGTAATCGGATCTCCTGCCTTTCTCTGAGGGTTGCCGGAAACACTGCCGGGAAAAATTCCGGTCCAAGAAGGCGCGGATATTTTATATTTCACGCCGTCTTTCTCGCTCGACGCTTGTAGCTCACCCGCTTCAGCCGGAAGAGGATTCACCCCAAACCATGCGTCGACGGGTCCTCCTGCGGTTCCTTGGGCTAAAAGTTCATATGAATAATTGCATGAGCCGGCGTAGTCACAAGATTTTTCCACTAAGGTACATTGTATCGAATCAACGGTCCCAGAAAGCGGCGTAGTGTCGGCGGGCGGTTGCGGCGTTTCAGCCAGGACGGGCACGGGGGCGCTGGGCTCAAGAGCGCTCACAGGTTTTGGAGTGGGTGCCACCGCGGGTTTCGGGGTGGACGTTGCCGCGGGTTTCCGCATCGGTACTTCAGAAGGAGCGCCTTGGTCGCCAGATTCATTAACCTGCGGGAAATTGGTGTTGTTCCTTGGGGCCCAGAATGCCGGAGTGAGAAAGAACAAGCCGAGGACAATGAATATCCAAAGAATCGAACAGGTTCGGTGATGTTTTTTCACAATCCTCAAGATGCTCAATGCGAGTATTCCTGCGGCGCAGATGATATAGATGATTCCGTAGACCGCCCTTTCCTCCGGGCTCGCATACGAAGCCCCGGACGGAGTCGGAAAGCCGGCAAGAAAAAGGAAAATGGCAATCGGAAAGAGAATCAAGCTACCCCACCTTATGATGAGGGGCTGTTTCTTTATAAGCACGGCGGGTGCAGATTGACTCATGAGAAAATTATATCAAATTAACAAAGGTCAGGATTCCGAACCATGGTTCGATCAGCGCAAGCGTCCTTTAGTGTTTCTATCAAGCAATAATTATAGGCACGCGGGTCAGACTTATTTCAGAAAAAGTGCTCATTATTATGGTGTGCCCGTCGCGCTAAGAGTAATTGACCTTATGCCGCCGGCATATCCCAAGCTTATTGAAGTGTTTTCAGAATTTGAGGTTGACTGGGATTTCACGCTCTGGCCGTCAACGGAAGCCGTGAAGTTCTTGCCGAGCGCTGTCGGTACAGTTACCGTGGCGCTTCCCGTCGTTTCGTTGGAGTCGGCAACCGTGAAAGTGATGGTGCGTGTACTTTGATTGAATGTCAGAGCCGAAACAGATGACTCAGAACTTACAGAAATGGAATAACATTTGCCACTCGAGGCCACTGAATAATTGTAAGTGGGTTTCTGTTTCTTCAAGAAAAGCTCTCTGGCATTAGCGCTTAGGATGTTGCGAGCAGAGTCGTAGTCCAGGTAAGAAGTGAGAGATCTCCAATGCCCGATGGCGTCAGGCGGGGCTCCGTCCGCTGTATTGCTCGAATAGTTAAGCCATCTCTCCAGGCTATTTTTACCTCCTCCCGCATCTGACGCGACCATGATGCGACTGTTCCATGTTTCAAAAAACTGTTTCCATTCCTTGGTCAATTGACCGTTGGGCATGATTCTATCCCAATTAGCGTCAGGGTTTTGTATGCCCTTCCCGATTGGAGGGTTTTGCATACCTTGAATCCCGGCCGTGTCGAAATACAAGTGTGGATATCGCAAGAGGAAGTCATTCAGCGTAGCGCTATTGAGCGGCATTTGGTTGAACCCAAGATGGGCCCAGAT
>JBGQLC010000023.1:0-6542 GCA_041499885.1 Minisyncoccia bacterium | reverse complement strand
CGTTTCCCTGCTCTTGCCCAAACGCAAAGCGATTTCCCGTTGAGTCATCCTGAATTCATCCTGCAATCTGGAGAAGGCGCGGGCCATCTCAACCGCGTTCAAATCTTCTCGCTGCAAATTTTCGATTACGGCCAGCTCCAGCCGTTCGCGGTCAAAATCTATATTGCGTACAATTGCCGGAACGCGTTCGAGTCCCAGCATTTTGGACGCCATAAGCCGACGCTCACCGGCAATCAATTCATATTCAACTTCCGTGCCGGTCGGCACCTCTTTCACTATTTTTGAGACAACCAGTGGCTGCAAAATGCCGAATTCGCGGATTGAGGCGGCCAACTCACGGATTGTTGTTTCGTCGAAGTGCCGCCTTGGTTGATGTGGGTTCGGGCTTATTTTTTCTGTCTCCAGATAGAAAATCGCTTCGCCCAGATTTTTTTTGTTCGTCGCAGTGACTCGTTTTGACGCGACAATATTTAACGAAGTCGAGGCCGGGCGCGCATGTGTTGGCGCGGCAAGGTCATGTCCTTCTTTGCTAAGCGCCGGGCTCACTTCATAAAGAGCTTCATCGGCAATAATCCCGGTGTCCATAAACAACGGCTCGGGCGCGCTGTCTTCGTAATGCGGCAAGGCCGGAAACGATCCGCCACTGTTTGTATCGTCTGCCGATGAGTTGCTGCCGTTCTGCCCTTGCTGCGGAGGAATCAATGCTTCAAGTCCTTTACCTAATGACATCTGGATTTATATTGCGATATTAAAATTTCCGAAATTAGGACTTGATACGGTCTCGCGCAACATATCCGCTTCCTGACGGACAATTTCTTCGGCCAAACGGCGATACGCGAACGCGCCGGGAGAATCCGGACGGTAAAGCATGATCGGCTGCTTGAAACTCGGCGCCTCCGCCAAGGCGCTGTGTCGTGGGATAACTACTTCGAAAACTCTGTGCGGAAAATACTGCCGCAGATTTTTTTCTATTTCCCGGCTCAAATGTTCTTTTTGGTCGTACATCGTAAGCAGCGCTCCGGAAATTTCCAGCTTGTGGTTAAGATTACGCTTCAAAAGTTCGATTGTCTCAAGCAGTTGCCCCAACCCTTCAAGGCTGTAGTACTCTGCCTGCACCGGAATTAAAATCTCGTCGCTTGCGGTCAAGGCATTAACCGTAAGCAAGCTCAAGCTCGGCGAAAGATCGATTACGATGTAGTCGTAGTTATGGCGCACCTGATGCACGAAGTTGCGCAAAAAATATTCCCGCTCGGGCAAATTGACCAATTCAATCAGCGCTCCCGCCAAATGCGAGGCGGACGGAACGTAGTGAAAATTAAAAACGATCGACGGACGAATTAGTTTCTGCGGCTCGACTTCACCCAAGAGCCCGTGATAGATACTTTCTTTGGTATGGAGCGGATTGCTGCCCAGAGCCGAAGAAGCGTTCGCCTGCGGGTCAAGATCTATCAAAAGCACCCGCCGCCCAAGCGCGGCAAGATATGCCGAAAGATTTACGGCTGTTGTTGTTTTACCTACGCCGCCTTTGGCGTTACAAACTGCGATAACTCTTGCCATATTTAATTTGATATTATGATAATTTTACGATACTATCAATGACGCGCCCGGGTGGCGGAATTGGCAGACGCGCACGACTCAAAATCGTGTGGGTAACCCCATGAGAGTTCGATTCTCTCCCCGGGCACCATAAAAAATCGACCTCCTGGGCGATTTTTTTATCGCCTGAAGATGCGTTCTCGGACAAATTTGCCTGCAGCTGGCACAAAAGACAATGCTTCCGGTCAACATAAAAATATTCGGCAACAATTATGTTTTTTAGTCAAGATTGATGGGGATAAGTGGTACTTTCCTCGCTTCCGCTTAGGCTATAATTAATAAAAGCGTCAGCAAATTAAAAATATATAAATGCAAAAATCAAAAAAGTCGGGACAGACAAAAAATCGGGTGGCGCATAAAATTACGGACGTTCTTTCCGCCACAGAAATTAAAAACATAAATTCGTCTTTTTCCGAAAACGCGCTCGGCATGATGCGCAAGCGCTATCTTTTGAAAGTTGGCGAGGGTTTTGAAACTCCCGCCGAGATGTATCACCGCGTGGCCCACGGCATGGCTGAAGTAGAAAAAAATTACGGTCACGATAAGGGTTTTATCACAAAAACGGAAAAAGAATTTTTTGATGTGCTGGCAAGAAAAGAATTTACTCCCGCCGGACGAACCCTTACCAACACCGGCGCGGGCTCAGCGATTGTCGCGAACTGCATCGTGCTCCCGGTTCACGACACAATGGACAGTATTTTTCAAACGCTGAAAGATGCATCGCTTCTGCAACAAGCCGGTTCAGGGCTCGGGTTCGATTTCGGAGAATTGCGTCCGGCGATGACCGCGACAAAACGCTCACGCGGAGTTTCTTCCGGTCCAGTTTCGTTCCTTAAGGTTTATAACGAAGCCTTCGGTGTCATCAAGCAGCAGGGCCGACACGGCGCGAACATGGCGATGATGTCTATTGAGCACCCGGACATTATTGATTTCATCCGCGCGAAACAAGTTGAAGGCGAGATCAGCAATTTTAATATTTCGGTAAAAGTGACCGATGCGTTTATGAAAGCGCTGGTCAACCATCCGAACGAACAATGGTATTGCGAGTGGCGCGGTGAAAAAACCAAGCCGCACAAAATTATCCGCACCAGAAACGGAAACGTTGTCGCGGTGGAAGAGGTTGATATGAGCACGAAAGAATTGTTCGATGAAATCGTCAGTTACGCGTGGCTAAACGGCGAACCGGGAATAGTTT
The DNA here is from genome assembly GCA_041499885.1 of Minisyncoccia bacterium. Lineage (GTDB taxonomy): Bacteria > Patescibacteriota > Minisyncoccia > UBA6257 > 2-01-FULL-56-20 > JBGQLC01. The sequence goes on along the minus strand of JBGQLC010000023.1, from coordinate 3,751 downwards.
TTATTGATGAGGTTAACCGAACAAATCCCCTGCCCGACCTGGGCGAAATACGCACCTCTAATCCGTGCGGCGAACAATTTTTGCACGCGTATGACAATTGCAACCTGGGCTCCATAAACCTGGCCGCATTCGTAAAAGCGGGAAAAGTTGATTGGGATCACCTCCGCGCCGCTACCAAAACAGCCACCCGCATGCTCGATAACGTAATAGACCTTTTTGATTTTCCGGTTGCGCAAGTTACCGAAATGGCTAGTAAAAACCGCCGGATAGGCCTCGGAATTATGGGCTTCGCCGACATGCTCTTTGAGCTGGGTGTCCCCTATAACTCTCCGGAGGGCCTTGCCTTGGGTGAACAAGTGATAAGAACCATAAACACGGCCGCGCACGAAATGTCGCAATCACTGGCCAAAGAAAAAGGCGTTTTCCCGAATCTGCCGCTCAGCATTTACGCCAAAAAGAAAATTAAAATGAGGAACGCCGCCTTAACCACCGTCGCGCCAACGGGTTCTATCTCAATGATGCTTGATTGTTCCTCCGGCATTGAACCGAATTTCGCGCTCTCATACGTTAAACAGGATAAAGACGGCAAACAATATCATTACTTCAACCGCTATTTCAAAGATGCGCTCGCAAAATGTAAATTGCCGAAAGAAAAAATTGAAGAAGCTGAACAGGAAATAGTAAAAACCGGCAGCATCGCCAAACTGACATGGCTGCCCGAAAAGTTGCGCGAAACTTTTGTCGTCGCGATGGATATTTCCGCCGAAGACCACATGAAGATGCAGGCGGCGTTTCAGCGCAACGTGGATAATTCCATTTCGAAAACAATCAATTTTCCGAACAGCGCGACAAAAGAGGATGTTGAAAACGGATTCGTCACTGCTTGGCGCCTGAAGTGCAAAAGCTGCACGGTTTACCGCGAAGGCAGCCGCGAAGTGCAGATACTGAATCTCGGTACGGGCGAAAATATAAAAGCGCCGACCGAGCTAGGCGGAAAATCACAAACGACAATAGCGAAATCGAATCTGTCCATCGACGCTGGCCGTGTTGCCGCGAAAGAACGCCCGGAAGTAATGAGCGGCAAAACCTACAAAGTAAAAACCGGCTACGGCAACATGTACATCACTATCAACAATGACGAAGACGGAGTTCCTTTCGAAGTTTTCGCCACAATCGGCAAAAGCGGTGGATTCTTCCAGGAGCAAAGCGAAGGCATCTGCCGTCTGATATCTTTAGCCTTACGCTCCGGAGTAAAAGTTGAACAGGTAATAAATAACCTCAAGGGCATTCGCGGACCTATGCCGATGATGACCAACAAAGGCACAATACTTTCCCTCCCCGACGCTATCGGCCGCGTACTTGAAGAACATGTTCATGGAGCCGGAGTCACCTCCGATGGGATGATCCAAGTTGAGGTACCGGAAAAAGAACCAGCGGCGATAGGAGCAAGCTTGTTTTCATCCGGTCCAACTGTTACCGGCAGCGCGCATGATATTGCCGATACCGGGATGATGCCCGGATGTCCGGAATGCGGTGGGCCTCTTTACCTCGGTGAAGGTTGCCTCAGCTGCAAAAATTGCGGCTATAGCCGCTGCGAATAAGGGCTACGGAATACCACTTTTCGTAGCCCGCTTCGGTCTCGAAAAATCAATTCGTTTGTAACGAAAAAGCGCCGCCCTGGTCGAAGCTCCCGGGCACCCGGCGCTTTTTCTATTCACTCATAGATTTTTATCTCGTCCTCTCGCTTATGGTTATGAAAAGTTGCATTCCTTCGCTGACGACACACAAGGAAAAGATGTGAATAAGAAAGGCCCCGCATCAGTGCGGGGCAAAGTTTTATCTGTTTTTTAATATTTCGAGCTTCATTACCGGATGAATTTCCATCCATCCGTGCTTTGTGTCGTGCACGTAGCTTCCCCAAACCCTAATGCGGTCTCCTTTATGGGGTTTCCGAAAACGGTACGGGCAGCCCTTGCACGCGGCCTCTAGCCTAGGCCACCTGCGCGCGCAGACAATTTCCACAACTAACGCTCCCCTTACGCGCCTCACATTCGCATCGTTCAAAAGTCGGTGATATTCGGGGTCGAGGATAAGGTTGATGTGATAATCCCCGTCAAGCTTTGGCACTCCAATGCTTGCCACTCGCCCCGAAACCATTTTGCACTCTTCAAGAACTTTGAGCCGTGAGGAATCATGCACATACCGCCAGACATCCTGGTTGCATTCGTTACCGCCGGAAGCCGCAGGAGACTTCTCTGCGCCAAGAGCAGCGCATTCAAAATAAAGTGCGCAGGCGGCAACAATCGAAAGCGTACATATCTTTTTCACGGTAACTCCTTCCGGTTTAATACCGTAATTCTCGTCACTGGATGGATTTCCATGTGCCCGTGACGAGTGTCCAAGATGTAGCTACCATCCGCCTCGATATAGTCACCTACTCGCGGCAACGAGATCTTATTTTTACATGTCCAGCAACGAAAAACGAAGAATTTGAAAACCGGATGCCTGCAGATGATCTCGAGCTCCAGCGTATCTTTGCCGTAACCCTCATCATTCCTCTCGTTGGACAAGCGCGCGTATTTAGGGTCGAGCGTCACGATGACAATGGCGTCGCCATCAAGCACGTAACGTGTTTTTATCACGGTGCCTCGCACGGTAACGCAAGCTTCTTGGATGACCAGTCGTTTCGGCGAATAGACGCGGCCCCACCAGGTTTTCCCACATTCTCCTGAAACCGTATTGCCGCCTAATGACACGCATCCGGCGGCGAATACTGTGGCCGCCAGCATGAGCAAAAATTTCCTCGGATGCTCCACGACTTTCTCCATGCTTTGCACTTAACAATGCGCTGCGGACATCTTATTCCGCTGGCATATTTTTCGCAAGGAGTTCATTATATTATTGAAATCGGAAACAGGGATTGCTATACTTCATCGTGATTCCGCAGCGTATTCCCCGGTAGCTCAAAGCCGACGCTTTGGTCGACTCTCCGACACCGGTGGTCGTCGGAGTGGTTACCAAATTGCCTGCCTGCCCTCCATAGGCGGGTAAACCAGCAGAGGCAGGTCGGCCTTCTAAAAATTTACAGTTCTTTGCTCCGCAGTAGCTCAATGGTAGAGCGGCGCCCTGTTAAGGCGAAGGTTCCAGGTTCGAGTCCTGGCTGCGGAGCAAAGAACTGTTTTATCGGACAGACTGGGAGGTCTGGTCTTTCGTGGTCGCCGCGGAAGTTAAGGGCTATTTTTGCCCACATTGACCGACAGTTGGGGGGGGGTAAACTATAAAAAGGGTCACAAAAAATAATCAGTTATTAATATATGGAGAATAATAAATCTTTAACAGAAACGGAAAAGGAAGTGGCTATGCATTATATAAAAACTTTTTCGGACACGGCGAGAGAGCCATTTTTAATCCTTAATCCCAACCTCACTGTAGTTGGGGCAAACGCGTCTTTTTATAAAAATTTCCAAGTTACAAAAGAGGAAACCGAGAATAGGCTCATTTATGACTTAGGAGATGGCCAATGGAATATTCCTGAGCTTAGATCTTTGTTAGAGGATATATTGCCGTTGAAAAATGTTTTTAATGATTTTGAGGTTTCTCATGAATTTCCTAAGATTGGATTGAAAATAATGTTGCTCAATGCAAGGAAATTGGATGGTACCCAACAGATTTTATTGGCGATAGAAGACATTACCCTAAAAAGAGCGATTGAGATTAAATTGGCCAATTATACTAAAGAGCTTGAGAAAGG
>JBGQLC010000022.1:0-6580 GCA_041499885.1 Minisyncoccia bacterium | reverse complement strand
TATGTTGATTACATTGTTACTGAAGTTGACGAGGACAATAAGAAGAAAATGTTCGATGAGTTGGACCGGGAGGTTAAGAGCAAGCTAAAGATCGCGGAGAAAGACAAAAAAGTTAAACAAGAAATACTGTCCAACGCCAGCGAGCTTAAGGTATTTTTGAAAAATCTTCGCCCGGGCACTGTTTTGCGCGAAGACGAATATTTCGGCCTAAGTCGTCGCTTTGGCAATGTGTTCAAGGCGTCGAGCGGCGCGGAGGCGGTGCGGTATATTTTGGAGCAAATCGATCTGAAAAAAGAAGTTCGCGAGCTTGAACGGAAAATTTCCGAGATCAAGGACCCGATGGCCGAAAATAAAATGCTTCGTCGGCTGAAGATGATGCGCTCAATGCTGCGCAACGGCAATCGGCCAGAGTGGCTGATTATGACCACTTTGCCGGTTTTGCCGCCGGACTTACGTCCGATGGTTGCCTTGGATGGAGGTCGTTATGCCACTTCCGATCTAAACGACCTCTATCGCCGAGTTTTGAATCGTAACAACCGGTTGAAAAAACTTTTGGAGATCAAAGCGCCGGAGATAATCGTTAAAAACGAAAAACGAATGCTCCAGGAAGCAGTAGACGCGCTTATCGACAATTCCGCCCGGTTTGGCACGCAGCAGCTTTCGGCCCAGCGCCGCCCGTTGCGGTCGCTGGCGGACATGTTGAAGGGTAAGCAGGGGCGATTCCGCCAGAACCTGCTCGGAAAACGCGTGGACTACTCCGGCCGTTCGGTTATCGTGGTTGGCCCGAAACTGAAGATTGATGAATGTGGAATACCCAAAAAGATGGCGCTAGAGCTTTTCCGTCCTTTTGTTATCGGCGCGATGATACAGCGGGGGATTGCCCATAATATTAAGATTGCGAACCGAATAATCGAGCAGGGCACCGACGAGGTCTGGGCGATACTTGAAGAAGTTATTAAAGACCGCCGAGTGCTTCTGAATCGCGCGCCGACCCTGCACCGCCTTTCGGTTCAAGCCTTCAAGCCTATTTTGGTGGAGGGTTTAGCAATTCAGATACCGACTTTGGTTTGCGCTGCTTTTAACGCCGATTTTGACGGTGACCAGATGGCAGTACATTTACCGCTATCCGACGCGGCTCAGAAGGAAGCCCGTGAAATAATGAGCGCAGGTATGAATCTTTTGAAGCCTGCCGCCGGAGATCTTATCTCGGGCCTTTCGACCGATTCGGTTCTGGGAATTTATCACCTTACGCGCGCGGATGAGTCTCTCGGCAAATCAAAGAAAGCATTCGTCAATTTCGACGAAGCGAACGCAGCTTATGAAGCGGGCGTAATCGGCCATCAGGAAATTGCCCGCATCGGAGATATCGAGACTACCGTTGGCCGCTGTATTTTTAATAACGCCCTCAAAGGACGCGTTCCGTTTTTGAACAAAATTTTACGCAAGAACGATACGTCGCGTATCGCCGAAGAAATTCTCGAGAAGTATGGCGTTGACGACGCGCGCGAAGTCATCGATGCGATGAAGGTTTTGGGATTTGAAGCGGCTACAAAATCAGGCATTACATGGTCAATGAGCGATTTGGTACCCGTAAAAGCGAAGGGGGAGATCATTGTGCGGGCCAAAGAAGGAGTGGCAAAGATTTTTGAACAATATAATTCCGGTCTTTTGACCAACGAAGAGCGAGGCGACCGCGTTATCGCCGTCTGGAACGGCGCCCGCGAAGAAGTCGACAAGCTTCTGGTCAATATTCTAGACAAATCCAACCCGATTTATCAGATCATAGATTCTAAGGCGCGCGGTTCGTGGAGCCAGTTATCGCAGATGATGGGAATGAAGGGTCTGGTCTCAAATCCGAAAGGAGAGACAATAGAGCTGCCGATTATCTCGTCATTTAAAGACGGCCTTTCGGTGCTTGAATATTTCATCGCAACTCACGGTGCCCGCAAAGGTGTTACCGATACCGCGCTAAAAACTTCACAAGCCGGATACCTTACCCGCCGCTTGGTTGATGTTTCGCAGGACCTGATTATCCGCGAGGAAGATTGTCGGACCAAAGAGGGTATTGAGCTTTTCCGCGAGGACGGAAAAGAATTCGGCCAATCTTTCGCCAGCAAGCTTTTCTCGCGCGTAGCGCTCGAAGACATCAAATCCGGACGCAAAACTTTGGTAAGCGCGAACGAGATAATCACAAAAGAAACCGCTGAGGCCATCGACGTTATGGACCTGGCATCGATAAAAGTCCGTTCCCCGCTTACATGCAAAACACTTTACGGTCTTTGCGCGAGCTGCTACGGATTTGATCTCGGCAACAATAAACCCATAAAACTTGGCTCGCCGGTCGGCGTTGTGGCTGCTCAATCTATCGGTGAACCTGGCACGCAGCTGACCCTTCGTACTTTTCATGCCGGAGGCGTGGCGGGATTGGACATTACCCACGGTTTGCCGCGTATCGAAGAACTTTTTGAATCGCGGCCGCCAAAAGGTAAAGCCGCGATTGCCGGCGCGGATGGCGAGATTGTAAAAATTGAGGAGAAGGACAGCGCAAAAATGATTGTCATTAAAGCAACCGGGCAATTCGCGCCGGAAAGCAAAAAGCGCGCGACCGGCAAAACGACCAAAAAGAAAAAAGGTGAAGAGATGCTCGAATATATAGTACCGCGTTCAATGCTGGCTTTGGTTAAAATAGGGGACAAGGTCAAAGCCGGCGATCAGCTGACCGAAGGCCACGTCGACCTCAAAGAATTGCACCAATTCAGGGGCGCCGAAGAAGTTTCTCGGCATATCGTGAACGAGGTTCAAAAAATCTATATGGCCGAAGGCGCTTACATTAACAACAAGCACATCGAAGTTATCGCCCGGCAGATGTTCTCGCGTGTGAAGATCAAAGACACCGGTGACGCGGACAACTTGGTGATGGGCGATGTCATTGAAAAATCCAGGTTCCTCGAGATAAACCGCGAACTTAAGCGTGCGGGCAAAGTGCCGGCCAAAGCGAAGCAGCTGCTTCTGGGTATTACCCGCGTGGCGCTTACGACAGAGAGTTTCCTTTCCGCGGCTTCGTTCCAAGACACCGCGCGCGTACTTGTGGGCGCGGCAATCGAAGGAAAGATTGACACTCTGCGTGGCTTGAAGGAGAATGTCATCATCGGTCGTCTTATTCCTGCCGGTGCTATTGGCCCCGAAGGAGCTCCCGAAAAATCCGACGAAGAAGCCGAAATTGAAGAAGAAAAGTAAGATTTATGGAAAACGAAAAAGACAAAAAAAATTACGAGCTTGCCTATCTGGCCAAAAACGAAGAGGCGGCGCACGAAGTGTCCGAAATGGTTAAATCGGTTGGTGCTGAGGTGAGTTTTGAGGCGCCATTGACCAAGCTGCCGTTGGCCTACCCGGTCAAAAAAGAAAAAGCGGCGCATTTTGGGTATATGCATTTCATTTCCGATCCTGGACTCATTGCCGACCTTGACCGTTCACTGAAGACTTTGCCGTCAGTTTTGCGATTCCTTATTATTACCCCGCCGTTTGTGAAATCACAGGGTCGTTCGGAGCGACCGGCTTCCTCCGGCAGCGCCCCCCGCGCAAAATTTGCGACGCCGAGAATGAGCCAGCCAAAACCTACTCCGCTTTCAAACGAAGCGCTCGAGAAAAAGATAGAAGAAATCCTTAAATAGAGATGGATCTGAATAAAGTTTTTATCGTGGGACGTGTAACGGCTCAGCCGGAACTTAGAAAAACGCCAACGGGCCAGTCGGTCACGACATTTGGAGTCGCCACAAATCGTGTTTGGACCGATAAAAGCGGCACGCGACAAGAAGACGTGGAATTTCACAATGTTGTTGTTTGGGGCAGGCAGGCCGAAATCGCGAGTCAGTTTTTGGTAAAAGGCGCAATGGTGCTGGTGGAGGGGCGCTTGCAGACTCGCAGCTGGCAAGATAAACAGGGCAACACCCGAAAGAACACGGAAATTATCGCCGAGCGTTTTCAGCTTGGACCCCGGCCACAAGGTTCGGCGGTCGGAAAGCGCGATTCTAAAACTACGGAGCAGTCTTCGGTGGCCGAAGAAATCCCGATAATTAATGTTGACGAAGAAGTCGGGCCCAAGGAAGATTTGCCTTTCTAAGAATTATCGACTATCATCCTAGACTATGAAGCAACAGTGTTTCTTTTGCTCGCAGAACTTAAAAAATATTGACTACAAAGATACCGAACTTTTGCGCCGGTTTATTTCGAGTCAGGCAAAAATAATCGACCCGAAACACACCAGCCTTTGCGCTACACATCAACGTAAACTGGCCGAAGCGGTAAAACGCGCTCGTTTTCTTGCTCTTCTTCCTTTCGTCCGGCGCTAAATCTACACGATGAATAGCGCGCTTTTCGCGTCGATATATTCCTTAAGCCACCGGAGCGGACTCCTGGATTTTTTGGGTATTTTCGCCGCCCAATATTTGCCGTATATTTTACTGATAGTTTTTTTGGTATATCTGATACAGATCAAAGGCACGCGCCGGCGGCTGTTCTTTTTCGGCGAGACCGCGCTTGCGGTAATTTTGGCCCGGGGGCTTTTAACCGAGTGGATCAGATTTTTTTATATCCATCCGCGGCCTTTTGAGGCGTTGCAGTTTACTTCGCTTATTCCCGAATCCGGCAACTCGTTTCCATCGGGGCATATGACGTTCTATTTCGCTCTTGCCGCCGTGCTTTTTTTCGCGAATAGGAAATGGGGGTTGTGGTTCGGGGCGGCTACGCTTTTAGTCGGCATCGCCCGCATTTTTGTAGGCGTGCATTGGCCGGCGGATATTTTGGGCGGAATTATAATCGGCATCGCCTCAGCCGCAGCGGTGCATTTTACCCTTCGCCGTTTTGGCATAAACGGAGAAGCGCCTCCGTCTTTGCGGGAGGTGATTGTCGAGGAAACGATTGTTCTCGAATAAAAATCCGCCTTCAAACGGATTTTTAATTGCTGACCCAGGATCGTCATGCTATTATTCGGCCAGACCTTCCAATAGATTGAGGGAGCAGCCGTGCAAACCGAATTAGAGAGCGTGGTAACTGATTTTATAAAGCGCTATCCCGGAATTGAGCTTGAGCTTGCCGAAAAATTTGAAGTGGCACCTTCAACAGTCAGACGCTGGGCAAGCGGGACAGCCCGCCCTCATCCGGATTTTGCTAAGCTAATAATTGGCTACTTAAAGCGCAAGTCAAAAACAGGATAACCTCCTGCTTTTTTGTTTCAGCTCCTAAGTCTTTTTCTTTAGCAAACTTAATGCGAATAAAACTGCGGCGATGGTAACTATCACTGGTCCGAGCGATAGGTGATAGCGGTCGGAGACAAAGAACCCCGCGCCGACCGAAAATACACTGGCTGCGGAGGACACAATGAGAAGCCCGGAGAGCGTGTGTGAAAGCTGCCGGCCGATTGCGGCGGGGATAATTAAAAGCGCGCCGACCAAAATCGCTCCAAGAAACCGTAGGCCTAGCAAAAGATTCAGCGAAAAAACCAGTAAGTAGGCAAGATCAAGCATGCTCAACTTGATGCCGCTCGCCGCGGCGAGTTCCCGCGAGAAAATACTAAGTATTAGTTGATAGCGGAAGCGGGCCATAAAGATGAGTATTACGGCAACGGAGAGGAGGCCCAATGCGAAGGCCGCAGTGCTCAAGCCGCCAAAGCCGCCGAAAAGAGCACCGATCAAGTCCTCGCTTGGTGTTAAGAGCGTGCCCAATGCGGTCGCACCGACGAAAACCACACCGATCGCCGCGTCGGTGTTTAAATTACTTTTATTCTGTACTTTCCAGATAAGTATCGTTCCTAAAAGAAGCGTCGTCGCCCCGCCGATGATCGGATTTATTCTAAGCAATAGCGCGATGCCCAAACCCGGCAGAGCAATGTGCGAAACGACGTCGCTCGCCAAAGTCATCCGTTTCATCAGCGCGAAACTTCCGACCACGCCTGCGGCAAGCGCCGTTGCCAGAGCTAAGATAAGAGAATAATTTTCGCTAAGATTCGTCATGGGGATGCATATGGTGGTAATACTTGTGTGCGCCGTAGAGCCGGTCGAGCATGTCCGGATCAAGCACTTCCCGCGGCGCTCCGAAGCAAAGCCCGCGGCGGTTTAGGCATAAAACTTTTGTGGCATAGCGATAGACAAAACTCAAATCATGCGAAACGACGATTATGGTTATGCCGAATTTGTCCTGGAGGCGGTGCATCAGCTCGTACATTTGTTCCTCGCGAGGCTCGTCGATGCTAGCCGTCGGTTCGTCAAAAATAATCACATCCGGCTTGCCGAGTAAAGCGAAGGCGATGAGCGCCTTTTGAAATTGCCCTCCGGAGAGATGTCCGACCGGAGTATTCAGCAGCGTTTTCGGCACACCGACCTCGTTTAAAACTTCGTCAATCTGGCGTTGCGAAAGGCGGTCGATTGACGCTTTGGCGGCGAGAAGATTGTGAAATGTGAGCGGTAAATGGCGGTCAGCGTCTATTTTTTGGGGGACATAGCCCAAACGGGTATGCGGCGCGAACCTTATGGAGCCGTGATAGGGAACGGCATCCAAGAGTGCCTTTAAAAACACAGTTTTCCCG
>JBGQLC010000021.1:0-6654 GCA_041499885.1 Minisyncoccia bacterium | reverse complement strand
GTAACCGCCATCCCCGACGTGGCCCAGTTTACCTTTAGCGTAATCACCGAGGGCGGCAAAGATGTCGCCGCACTGGTTACTGAAAATACCAAAAAAGCGAATGATGGAGTTGTGGCGGTTAAATCACAAGGAGTAGAAGATAAAGACATCAAAACGCAAAACTATAGCATTAATCCACGTTACCAAACCTATGATTGTTCCAAGCCGGGAGTTCCCTGTCCGCCGGCGGATATCGTCGGTTACGTTGTTACTCAAACGGTCACTGTAAAAGTGCGCGATTTCACCAAATTGGGCGTGACCCTCTCATCGCTGGTTGATAAAGGCATCAATTCCGTCTCCGGCGTTTCCTTTACCATCGATGATCAATCGGCACTGGAAAACCAGGCCAGAGCAGAAGCGGTAAAGAAGGCCCAAGCGCAGGCTGAGGCCACGGCTGCTGCCGGAGGTTTCTCATTGGGCAAATTACTCTCAATCGACGAAGGCTACAGTCCAAAACCGTTCTATTCCATGGGGCTAGGAAGTTATGAGGCCGCGGCCGCTCCAGCTCCGAGCGTAGCTCCCTCAATACAGCCGGGCTCACAGGATGTAATCGTTAACGTAACACTCCGTTACGAAATCAGATAGGGCCGAACATAAAAATCCCCTCTAGCGCGGGGATTTTTAATTCTTGACGATTGCTTTTCCGTCCCAATGCAGGCCGGGATAGAATACGCTCACCTTCGCGCTCGCTTCTGCTTCGCTGAACCAAGAATTAAATTGTATGCCTTCTAAAAATAATTTGCTCGATAAAATATCTCGTTCGGCTTGCGGTATAAGCACCTCGTTTCTAAAAGCCGGCTCATCCAATCCGTATATCGCCTTTCCGGCTTGAGCGGCAGAGTCAAAGGGGGCAATTTTCTGCGCGATAAGTTCTTCGAGTGTGCGAGCGTCGAAATATTGGCGCAGCCCTGCTCCTATAAGCATACGGTCAACCAATGTGCTTAATATGGCCGAATCGATGCTCGCGGCTGACGGCGCGGCCACCGCAGTCCCGGACGCATAGGTATCCACTACTTTCTGATACGAGGACAAGGCGGCGGCGCGATCAGTCCACACCTGACGCGCAAATATGGGCGCACCGTTCACAATGAGCACCGGATAATAACCGAAAACGAGAACTCCCGCGACAAGAACAGCAATAATAAATATGCCGATTATTAATTTTTTTTTCATTAGTTAACGAGTTGACGATGCCCCTCCCGAGGCGCCCGGAACGATAACAATCATGTGCTCGCCCGGCGAACGATAGTTGAATCGTGCGCGAAGCTCTTTCTCTAGATTAGCCGGGTCGGCGTAATACCCGATATCCCCCCGCAACGATTCGCTGGCAACCGACTCCGCATCAAGCTGCGCCTTCATTTTAACATAGTCCGCTTCTGCAGCACGCTTCTGGCCCCAAAACGACACGGCTTCGAATGCCACAACCAAGAAAAACATTCCAATGATGATAGTAAGTGCTGTCTTCGCCATTTCCCTCTATGATATGCGAATCCACCGGAAGACTCAACTATTTTTTGAGGATTTCCCGGAAAACCTCCGGAGAAATGATTACTTTCCCGGCCTCCTTTAGCCTGGCTTTCCCCCGCTGTTGCTTCTTCCACAGCTTCATTTTACGAGTCCGGTCCCCGCCGTTCTTCCCAAAGTCACCAAGCTGTTTCTTCATCGCGGCGATTGTTTCGCGGGCAATGATCCGCCCTTGCGCTTGCGCCTGGATAGCCTGCGTAAATTGCTGGGCGGGCAAAAGAGTCTTCAGCCGTTCCACGGTTACGCGTGCCTCGCGTTCAAGCTCGTTTTTCCTGACGATGCGGGTCAGTGCCGGCACGGCTTCGCCGGCAACAAGAATTTCCAATTTTTCCGCCTCGGTTTTCTCTTCTCCAGCCAACTCATAACTGAACGATGCGAATCCGGCCGAAACCGATTTTAACTGGTCATCAAAATCCCGGATCAATTCCGAAAGCGGCAGGCGGCCTTCGATCAATAGATTGTCGCCCAAAGTCTTCATGTGTCCGACGCTGAGTTCGAACACATTGGTCAGCGACAATACTTTTTGCAGATATTGCGTCGGCACCAAAATCTCGATTGCGATCATCGGTTCCCACACTTCGTCGGGACTTGCCGGAAATTCATGCGGCTCCTTGATAATCCGGGTTGTGTTGTTTTCTTTCACCCGATAGGCGATCGACGGAAAACTTGTTAAAAATTGCAGATTAAATTCTCGTTCCAGGCGGCTAGAGGTAATTTCAAAATGGAGCTGGCCCAAAAATCCGACCTTCAGCCCGCGGCCCAGTGCCTCGTTCGCATCCGGTTCAACATTCAGCGCCGCATCGGTAAGCCGCAATCGTTCAAGCGCGCGTTCCAGGTCCGCAAATTTTGTAGCTCCGTCGGGATAGAAAGATATGAAAACCACTGGAGCCGGTTCACGATACCCTGGAAGCGGCGGTGGGTTTGTCCCGTGAAAATCTCCCGGTATTACTGTGTCGCCGATCTTAACCAGTGCCGGTTCTTTAAATCCGGTAGCGAGATAACCCATTTCTCCCTGTCTAATCTCATCCGTAGCGATGAGTTTGGGAATAAAATAGCCAACCTCTTTTAATTTACATTCCGCATCTGTGGCCATAAGCCGCACCGTCTCGCCTGCACGGATAGCCCCGCGAAAAACACGGATGTATGCCAGGATTCCCTTGTGGTCGTCGTATAGCGAGTCAAAAATAAGTGCCCGCGGTACGCTTATCTCGGTTTTTCCGTATTCGCCGATAGGATGTATACGCGGGGGCGGAACTTTGCGGATAACCTCAGCCAAAAGCTCAGGGACTCCTTCTCCGGTTTTCGCCGAAACTTTAAAGATCTCTTCTTTCCTGGCCCCAAGAAGATCGGCCAGAGCCTGTATCGCCTTTTCTGGATCGGGAACGAGGTCAATTTTATTGACCGCGCCGATGATTGTAAGACCCGAATTTCTCGCCGCGCGAAGTTTGGCCAGTGTCTGTGCTTGGACACCCTTGGTGGCATCAACCAGAAGAATCGCCCCCTCAACAGCCGTTAGCGCCCGCGAAACTTCGTATGAGAAATCTGAGTGCCCGGGCGTGTCGATAAGATTCAAAACATATTTTTGGCCATCAAGGCTGTATTCCATCCGTACCGGCGCCATCTTTATGGTTATCCCCCGCTCCCGCTCAAGGTCCAGTTGGTCGAGATATTGGGCGCGCATGTGACGCGCATCTACGGTGTGCGTCAATTCAAGCAGACGGTCCGCAAGCGTGGACTTGCCGTGATCAATATGGGCGATTATTACGAAATTTCGGATATGTTCCATAGACAGTGAGTGTAGCCAAAAACAGCCGCTGGCTCAAGCGTTTAACCCGCCTTGAACGTCAATTCCAAAACCACGCGGGCCGGGATATCCTCGCTCTCGTATTCGTAAACCGGCAGATTATTTTCCTGCCAGACGAACCCGACCGGCGCACTAAGAAGAAAACGATAGTGTCCGGAGCTCTCCGGCTGTTTGTCGAAAACAAAAGTGTAGTGGCCGCCCTGAATCGGCTGGGAAAACAGGCGATGAATATAGTCGAGCGTGGTTGTGGCTGTCTCGCCGCGAGATACTACAGACCAAAAAGCGAATATGTTTTTCTCACTGTCCCGTAAGGCGGTAATCTCCGGGTACGCAAAAATTTTTTCGGCTGTATTTTCACGTAATGCGACATCTGAGTCTATCGCAAAGCCGCTCTTTGAATATGAGATCGGCGGCGCAACGCTTATTTTGGCTACACCGCTTTCGTTGAGCAGTTGTGCCGCTGCCGGAGTAAAAACCTGTATATATTCCGTATTCCTGGCCCGATACCACCAGGCCGATGCCGTGTTGCCGCGGTGGGCCCGCCCGATTACAAGATGATCGCTTACTGTTCCATCAATGTTTATCTGGCTCTCCAAAGTCACTGTCTGGTCTATAAAAAGATCCGTTTTGGCCCCGCCCAGATTCGCGTCGGCTATCGCAAGATAGTCTCCTTCAAAATCTCTGAGGGTCGGGTAGACCGAGCCATCCCAACCGGAGGCATTAAAGAGCTGAGCGAGCGCCGAATCGCGAGCAAAAATGGTCAGGTCCTTTTTGGCGAGCCAATCCGAAACCGAACCGGCAAATGCGCCCCATTGGCCGGAATCTAGCGCCTTAAGCTTTTCAATCAAAGCTGGCAGAAGGAGAGCGATGATTTGTTTAGGCGAGCTTGCTCCGGAAGCCTGCTTTATCTGAACATCATTCTGTATCTCAAAGATAAGATTGCCTTTATCGATTGGCTTCGCCATACCCGGCACATCAAGGGGTCCGGTTACCGAAAGAATATCCGCTATCACTTTGGGCGAAAGGTTCACGACCACATCATATGTTTTTTGTCCGCCGGCGGCAGCCGATAAGAAAGTTGTGATTTTTTTTGCGGAAGTCGGGAAATCGAAAAACCAGTTAGCGTTCGCGATGTGCCACCGGGTTTCGATTCGCTGCAATGGCTTGGGAGGTACGATGTTGGCTTTAAACAATCTGTCGGCATCGTTTATGTCGTGCACTTCATAGGCATAAAGCGCGGCGTCTTTAATCGTAAGGTCGGCGTAGCTACCGATGAATCCTCCTCCCGGCCGTAACTCGGAAGGATTGGCAAGCAATACCAACAAATGATGTTCGCCCGGAGATTTTAGGAATGAGTTTGCCGCTGAGATTAAATTTCCGATTCGCTCGAGCTCTAATGCCGCGGTCAAAACGTCGCCGCTTTTTATCGGCAGCAAGTCGCGCACCGCCGGATCAAGTTTGCCCAGACTGCCCAAAAGACCGGAAAGACTTTTAATGTCTTGTCCGGCTGTATCCATGGCGGAGAGCAACGCGCCTCCTTTCCCCTCTAACAAACTTGTCTTGATGCCGTCGGTCAACGCTGTCCTGTCTTCGGCCAACCGGAATGAAAGCGAGGAGAACGATTCAAAATCTTTGTACAGCTCACCGCCGCCGCTGAAAAGCATGGGTATCAACTTGAGTGTTTTGGCCGCATCGGGAGCTTGGGCGGAAAAATCTACGCCGGGAAAAAATGCTTGCAATTTATTCCCGTTGACCGCGACGATATCGGCGATTCTGCCTTGTTCGCGATAGAAATAAAAAAACATGAAAACAAAAACCACGCCCGCGGCGGCGAGAAAAATAAATGCCACTTTTTTTACCGATACGCCCGGCCGGCTTTCAATATGCCTCGCAGTCCGTTCCGGCATTCCCTGCCTTTTGCGCGGCCAACGCACATCGGATATCCATTGCGAAATATTTTTACGGGGCGCTTTTGCCATATTGAACTCATTGTATGGTGTGAGTCGCCAAACTCAAAATCATAAAAATGGCAGATGCTATAATTAAATCTACATGTCAATATATTCTTCCGATAAAAAGGTTCTGCCGCTTATAATTCTCGCCGTCATTGCCCTGTTTTCGTTCCTGCTTATGCAGAGCGCCTCGCGGGGCGACTCGGCCATCATGGACGAGCTGGCGCACATACCCGCCGGATACGGTTACGTCCATGAACTGGACTATCGCCTGAATCCGGAACACCCTCCGCTCATAAAAGCGCTAGCTATGCTGCCGGTACTGGCGCTGAATCCGACATTTCCCACGGAAATACCTGCTTGGACTAGCAAGCTTAACGGCCAGTGGGATATGGGTCGTGCTTTTCTTTATGCGAGCGGCAACAATGCCGATCGGATAATACAACTCGCCAGGCTCATGCCGATGCTCATCACAATACTCACGCTTTTGCTGATTTATCTTTTTGCCGCGGAACTTTTAGGCGCATGGTGGGGCCTGCTGCCGGCATTTCTCTTCGGCCTCTCGCCCACAATCCTCGCCCATGGCCACTACGTGACTACGGACATCGGCGCGGCTTTTGGGGTGGTATTTTCAACTTATTTCTTTTTGAAATTCCTGCGCGCGCGGTCGGCAAAACATCTTATCTTCGCCGGCTTCGCCTTCGGTGTGTCCACGCTGACCAAATTCTCAACCGCACTTTTGGTTCCATATCTGATCATTGTCGCTTTGCTGCACTTTTGGGTCTCACGGAATGAATACGCCGGTTGGTGGCGACAATTCTGGTGTTATATAAAAAATGTTGCTTTGATATTTATCATCGGTTATATGTTTGTCGTTTATCCCATATATTCGCTTTTCGTCCAACATTATCCGATAGCGCGCCAGGTAACCGATACGACGAGTATTTTAACCTCATTCGCCGAGGGGCCGACTCCAGTCGGAAAACTCTGCATCCCGATGCGCTGCCTTGCGAACCTCGACATCTTTATGGCCGGCAACTCGCTAACCAGGCCATTTGCTCATTACTTTTTGGGCGTCTTGATGGTGATCCAGCGTGCCGCCGGCGGCAATTCGGATTATTTCATGGGCTTCATGTCCAAATCCGGCTCACGGCTGTATTTCCCGCTTATATATGTCACAAAAGAAACTCTCCCGGCGCTAATTACAGTCCTCTTCGGCTTGCTTCTGGGAATTGGTGGCGCAATCCGCAGGGCAAGACGGGACCGCTGGATAATCCAGCCGTTCATGGAATACTGCCGCAGAAATTTTGCGCAGATCAGCATGCTGCTTTTTAT
>JBGQLC010000020.1:0-6737 GCA_041499885.1 Minisyncoccia bacterium | reverse complement strand
TTCAAACCTAGGGATGATGTGCACGTGCAAATGGTCTATCGCCTGCCCGCTTACTTTGCCGTGATTGATGCCGATAGTGAAACCGTCAGGCCGCAACGCTTGTTTTATCTTTGCGGTAACCGCTTTTACGGCGTGAAACAACGGCTCTAATTCTTTGTCGGGCAGATCAAGAATGGTCTCGACGTGTGTTTTCGGGATAACCATTGTGTGCCCAGGCGAACGCGGCATGATATCCAAAATCGCAAACGCGGCGCCATTCTCATAAACAAATTCGCTCTGTATTTCTTTTCGGCTTATTTTACAAAACAGACAATCCATTTTTACTTCTTTCACTTCAACCGCTTCTTGATCTCTTCTACCAGCTTCGACAGCCTCACTGTCTCCTGCGCGCTGGTCCGTAGATCGCGAACGATAATGCTCTCTTCAAAAATTTCCTTCTGGCCTAAGAGCAGCGCCAAAGCTGCGTCTCCTTTGTCGGCCATTTTCATCTGTGCTTTCAAAGACTCGCGGCTCAGCGATTCGTCAATATCAATGCCAGCTTTGCGTAGGTCTTCCATTATTCGCGCAGCTTTTTTCTTGGCCATGTCTCCCACATGGATCATGAATACTTTTTTTGTTTTTTTCTCGGTCAGTGTTACAGCCTGCGCCTTCATTGTTTCCACCAGCCGCTCAATACTTACCGCGCCGCCCACTGCCGGAGTGGGTCTTCCACCCAGGGTTTCCACCAGATAATCGTATCGGCCCCCGGCGGGAAGCGCGCCGATGCGCTCTCCTGGCGTTTCAGCGAAAAATTCAAAAACAGTGCGACTGTAATAGTCGAGCCCTCGGACCAACTGGCTATCGAGCGCGTACTGAATCCCCAACTCCTCCAGATATTCAAGCACCCCCTTAAAATGCCGGCTGCAAGTCACACAAAGCTTGTCAAAAAAAGTTGGCGCCTTGGCCTTGAATGGCTGGCATTGCTCGCTCTTACAATCCAAAAGCCGCAACGGATTCGTTTTATAACGCTCATTACAATCCCGACACATATCTTTCAGATGCGATCGGTAGTAGTTTTGTAATAATTTTTTATAATTCGGTCGGCAAACACGGCAGCCGATGGAATTTATCTTTAGGCTTACATTTTTTATCTTCAGTTCCTCAAGCAATTTAGCGAAGATGAGTATCAGCTGAGCGTCATAAAACGGATCACTCGGATTACCCATTATCTCGAAACCGATCTGGGTAAACTGGCGATAGCGTCCGGCCTGCGGTTTTTCGTGCCGAAACATCGGCTCAATATAAAACATTTTCTGGATTGCACCGGTGCGCGACAGGCCATGATTGATGTAGGCTCTCGCGACAGGCGCCGTGCCCTCCGGACGGAGCGCCAAAAAATCTCCGCCCCTGGTTTTTAAGGTGTACATCTCTTTTTGCACCAAATCGGTCGCCTCACCTACGGTTCTCGAAAAAAGTTCGGCATGCTCTATGACTGGAGTCGAAATCCTTGAAAAATGATAAGCATCGGCCAGTTTTTGCGTAACGGCACGCACTCGGTCCCACCATTTGCTCTCCGCGGGCATCACATCATGCGTGCCTTTAGGCGGCTGCAAAAAATTCGCTTTATTTTTATTTTTTTTATTCTCCGGCATATCTTTTTTTGTTTTAAAAATTAATAGTTGGGAGCTGCAAAAAGCGAAAGTTCGTTCGGTGGCCATAGCCTGAGACGGACAACGCCGATTAAGTCCTTCGCCGGCAGCTCGCCCCAGCTACGTGAATCGAAGCTGTACGGCCGGTTGTCGCCCATCACAAAATATTCTCCGGGACTGACCGTTACGTCGACATTCCCGCTGGTGGAAAGATTTTTGGGCAAATAAAACTCATCAAGTGCGAACCCATCGGAATGCCCGGAGTTAAATATCGTAACCGCGCCTTCTTTCACGACAACCCGCTCACCGGGCAAGCCGACTATGCGCTTGATAAAAAACGTTGAGGTGTCTTTCGGATAGCGGAATACAACCACTTCGCCACGCTCCGGCACACGGAAGTGATAGGTTAGCTCGTCAATCAGCAAATAATCGCCATCACTGAAATTCGGAGACATTGAAGCTCCGCTTACCAAAAATGGCTGGACCAAAAAACTACGGATAATAAAAACCGCGCCTATCGCCACAAGGGCGATCTCGGCAATTTCAAGTAGTGAAGCGAGGAATTGGCGCATAAGTACGCGTTATGGGTCTTATTATAAATTATTAGCGAGGCCTCGGCAAGTCGGGTATAATTACATTTGTTACAATTTATTTTTTGCGAAGGAAATAAAGTAACTTTTTGTGAAAGCCATAAAGAAAATATCCGGACAAACAACAATGCGCGAAAAACTACTGGCAATCGGGCTCGGTAATCCCGGCGGACGATACGCAAACACATATCACAATGCCGGCGTTTTATTTGTTGAATATTGCCGCGAGAAATTTGAGGCGCTGGCATGGAAAGAACACCGTTCCGGCATGTTCGCCTATGTTGCTAGCGGGGAGATTATTTTTGCCAAATCCATGGCGTTTATGAACGAATCCGGACAAGCCGTGCTGGCCGCAGCCAATTTTTTTAAACTACCTCCACGAGACATCGTTATTGTCCACGACGAGACAGACCTGCCGCTAGGTGAGTTCAAGCTGTCTTTCGGACGTAGTGCGGCGGGACACAAGGGTGTGCAATCGACAATTGATATTTTACGGACGCAAAACTTCTCAAGGCTACGCATCGGGGTACGCCCTAATTTTCCTTCCGGTAAAACACGGAAAAAAGCCGGGGATTTTGTCCTAGCAAAAATCGGCAAAAGCGATAAGGAAAAGCTTTACGGAGTATTCGGCAGCTGCATTGAAAAACTAATGCTGAAGGTAAAGCCCTGAGGGTCACTGCGAATATTGGTTAGCGGCAAGTTTACGTTCTGAAAAACCGGGTCAGTGTCTATCGCTCGCTTGAAAGCCAAAATATTGTCTTGCGATGTCGCGTAACCGGAAAGCGTAATCGGCGCGTTCGTCCCCTGAATGGTTAAATGGCTTAGGGCGACGCTGCTTGAAGCAAGCACTCCTGCAATTTTTTCGATTAGCGGCAACTTCTTGTTCGCCGGCGCGCGTATCGCCCCGATCATCGTAACCGCGTTATTAAATGCCGTTGCCCGGCTCTCAAGCGAGGAAATCTCTTTTGCCTGCTCCGGCCCAAGATGGAAAATATTATTTGTTTCGAGGCCGGCTATGGATTTACTGACGGAAAAATCCGCAATGCCGAAAACCAGGAGCATTATCGCGAGCGCGGTCGGAGCAAGCACTCTCCAGAAATTAGTGAAGCTGATTGCCTCCTCCCTGCGAAATTCCTCTTGAGCGTCAACTCCCAGCAAGCTTATGTCTGTATCAAGCCGTCGAGAGAGTATGCCTCTCAATCCGCTACCGATGGCTAAGAACAATTCATTTCCCACCGGCTGGCGCAAGGTAAGCATCAGGTTCTGTGGGTTCATTCCGAATCGCTCTTTTACCAATTTTGCGATCTCGTCATTCAACCCGGTTGCTGAGATAATCACATCTTCAAGAACGTCCAGCCAATGCGAGCGGTAAAAATTTATGACCTGGTTTAAGTTCCTGGTAATAAGCGCCTTAAACTCATCCAGTGATATTTGCCGGCTTTCGCCCTGCAAATCGAGCCATGAATTAAAATATTCAAAATAGAGCTGTCCGTGTCGAATCACAAAAATGTCCAATCCTGAATCGTCCAGGCTTACCACGACATAAGCCTTCTTATAATCAAATCCGGCTGCGGCGTCTCTGATCAGCCGCGCCAGCGAAAGAGCACGCGACTCTACGGCCACCGGAAGAAACCCCGCCTCGCGCAAGGCTGCGGTTATCTCGTCAACGGTCGAACGATTTAAAAACGAACCTAGAACGTCGAGCTGCCTGTTGTCCGAGTCGCGGTTTACTATCTGCCATCCAGAATACACGGTAGATAAATCAGCCGGCGAGACCATTTGCATATTAAGTTGAACAGCTTTTTCGAGATTCTCCCCTTCCACCGCGGGCAAAGTAAATACCTGGGTATAAATTCCCACTGAGCCCAAAGACACTACGGCATTGGCCTTGATCTGGCTTTTGCTTTTCTTGCCCAAAATATTTTTGCGCAAGAGCCGCAGTGCCGCGATAAACTCGGGCAAATTTTTTATGTGCTCGCCGGCAATTGTTCCCGGCGCAAATTTAACCGATGCGAACTCCCACGTTTTTTCGTTCCAAAAAGCGAATCTTGCCCCGGAATCGGAAATTTCTAAGCCGCCGATCGGAGAGCGCGCCCGCAATAGCGATAAAATTTTTTTAAGAATCGACTTCAAGTTCATTGGGTCTGTAAATATTCGGAAACGACGGTGACCAATCCGGTTGTGCTGTCAATATTCACGATTGCCTTTACTACTCGAGTATAAAACACAACCGTTCCGGTGGCCATGATGGTATTCCGGCCCGAAGGAACGCCTTGAGTGACGGAAACGGTTGCCGTACCGCTTGGACACGGCAAACTTGCCGAAGGAATACAATATCCGCTGCTTGAAAAAGCTTTGTTCCGGTCAAGCTGGAGCAATGCGTCATTAATCCCGGAATACGCAACGGCCTCGGCACGGTTCGCCGCCTGAAATCCATAGCTCGAATTGATGAACGATATAGCCGCGGCGGCGAGCGCGACCCCGATCGAGATGATTATCCCTCCGATCAAAAGAACCAGCGGCAACGAACTTTGGCCATTTCGCGAATTATTCATATTACGGACTCCAGTTAATGAGGATGTCGTCAACCCGCGGAGTGTAAAGATGGCCGACATCAGAATAAAGCGACACACGGTAGCGGAAATAGCGCTGGTTATTATGCAGCACAAAATCCACCGGTAATTCCGTACCCGGACCGACTGGTGTGTAGTAAGTACTCGCGCCCCCAACTCCATTCCATGTGGTCCATGGGCCGCTTGACGCGTTTGAAGTAGCAAATTGGAATTTAACCTGTGTGGTGGTTGCATTGGCGCCATACCAGAGAATCGAGTTGATCTGCGCCCCGCCGGACACGCCGGTGTCAAAAGTTGTTGAGTCGAGAGTGCTCAGTAGCGCCGAGCCCTGCCAACTCGTCACTACGTCATAGTTTGAAGTGGCGCAGATATTCGGGTCCGAACAGTTGAAGCTCACCCATCCCCCTACTTCGCTCCACGCCCAGCCCCGGAAAATTCCGCTGGTCGGGTCGACTGTCACCTGATATGACGAAGCCGTCCCCGGACAATTCGCGGTATTCTGTCCGCCACAAAAACTTATCCAACCCAGAACATCGTTCCATGCCCATCCGGTCAAGTCACCTATTCCGTCGTTATAAACCCTATATGACGAGGTGGCAGTCCAATTACCGTTCTGTGTCGATGTGGCATCAAGCGAGAAGTCGCCGAACGAGGAGCTGGCATAACCTGACAAATTGGTGGAGGTAACATTCACATTGCCCGTGCTATAAAAGTCTATCCACCCCGCCAGGTCATTCCAGGCCCAGTGAGCAGACGCACTGGAGCTGATATTTGTTGCTGCACTTGCAGATGAGGCGTGTAAAAGAAAAGTCGTAGCTGCGGCCGCGATAAGGATAAGGCCGAAAATTTTATATCCCTGCGTCATAATCCTTGTATGCGCAATGAGCCGGTTGTGGTGGTGTAATCGACGCTGGTCGCAACAGAAAACGAATTGCCGGGGTTCGTCGTTGAAACCGGCCCGCCTATATTCGGTCCGCCCGACCAGTCGGTCTGCCAGAGAATATTAGCCCGTGAACGGGTGAGATATTCAACAATCGTCCCCTGTCCGCCGGTAGGCCATTGGTAAACTATCGTCGCCTTCCTGGTCGACGGGTCAAGGTCGCCGCTCGAAGACACGATGACACCGCTCGCGTCGCGATTAACGCTATCCAAATAAAAATATCGCGTGTATGTGGTTGAAGCTGTGCCCGTAATCACAAGCACTGGCTGTGTGCCGGTCGCGATCGCAAACGGCACACCGCTGGTTGTGTTGATGTAATATTTGGTTGCGCCATCGCTTAGTGATGAATCGATATTGTGCCAATTGGCCTCGGCCATATTTTTAAGATTATCAGCTAGCTCTTTGCCAAGCGCGGCGGCGGTTTGCGACCGCCTCACCGATGTTGAGCTTTTTAAAACCGGCGCGATTATGCTCGCCGCGCCGATTACTAAAATACCGCCGATAGCGACGGCAACAAGCACCTCAACAAGCGATTGCCCCGATTGGAATTTCTTCGGTCTCATCGTTACTAATTATAGCACCGCGCGGGCGTGTTTATTGATAAGTTACCGCGCCTGACGTTGCGACAGAAATTGTGCTGCTGACACTTGTTCGAGAAAGAATATATATCCCGACTGAAGTTGAAGTCGATGCATTGCCGGATATCTGCGAGAATAATACTTCAAGTGCTGTGCCGGCGGGAGTGTATGTGATGTTTACGTACCCCGCGCCATCGTTATAGGCAGATGTGTATGCGATTCCCGAACCGGCACCGCCGACAAATGATGAACCTCCTCCGCCTGCTCCTCCATAATTTAAAGTTCCCTTGCCAGCTCCTCCACCCCCTCCGTAATAGCCGCCGCCGCCGCCGCCGCCGGCAATGCCCCCACCCATTGCCTTAGACGCACTACCGCCAGTGCCTCCTGTTTGCGCCGCGCCGTCGGTGCCGTCGTTTTGACAACCTGTT
>JBGQLC010000019.1:0-7034 GCA_041499885.1 Minisyncoccia bacterium | reverse complement strand
GCAAAGCCCATCGCGCCGACAATCATATAAACCATCGCGTCAATCGGCGCCTCGAACGCCTTTTGCTTTTTTACGGAAAAATATACCGCGCCGAACTTAAATATCTCTTCAAGAAGGCCGAGGATAACGAGCGAGAAAATAGAAAGCGGCATTATGCCTATGCCCTTTAGCAATGAGTTTAAAAAAACCTCAGCCAAATAGGCGAGGACGGCTGCAGCGGCGCCAGCCATAAATGTTCGGAAGATAAGGCGCTTCGGTTCGTGATGCGGATCTTCCTCCAAATAGAAGACCAGCCAGGTAAACCCCGGGATTAGGCCCAAGATTATGCCTATTAGATTCATCTGTTTTTATTATAGCAGGTACAGGTTTTTTTAGTCCTCCCACTTCTTCACCATCAGCAGTCCTTCGGGGTATATTCGCCGGTATATCGCCTCGGTCACGAACGGCATGAACGGGTGAAGCATTACGAGACATTCTTCAAGAATCTTGCGCAGTAAGACGTAGGAACCAAGTTTATCTTTTTCTTCGCCGGATTTAAGCGCCGGTTTTTGTGCTTCGATGATTTTGTCAGCAAAAGTGTGCCAGAAATAGTGATACGCTTTCTCAGCGGCAAGATGGAGTTCAAATTTCTCAATATGTTCCGCGACTTCGCGCTTAACGTCGGTGAGTTCTTTTAGGTAACCCTCGTCTTTTTTTGTTTCGGGTACCCAGTTTTTTAGGATAGCGGTGTCGAAACCTTCGGGTTCGTTCATCAAAACGAATCGCGCCGCGTTCCATATCTTTGTGGCGAAGTTACGATAGCCGCGAATTTTATCTTCGGATAATTTTATATCGTTGCCTGGCGCGGCGCCCACGATAAGCGAAAGCCGCGTCGCATCGGCACCGTATTTTTCGGACATCACGAGCGGGTCGATTGCGTTGCCCAGTGACTTGGACATCTTCTTTCCTTTCTCGTCCCGCACCAGTCCGTGGAGATAAACGGTTCGGAAGGGGACCTGGTCCAGAATGAAGCCGGTCATTAAAATCATCCGCGCTACCCAAAAGAAAAGGATGTCATAGCCTGTCTCAAGCAATATTGTCGGATGGTATGTCTTTAAGTCATTGGTTTCATTGGGCCAGCCGAGCGTCGAGAATGTCCAAAGACCGGAAGAAAACCATGTGTCGAGGGTATCGGGGTCTTGTTCCCAGCCTTTGTCTTCAGGTGCATCCACGTCTACATATAACTCTTCTCCGCGATACCAAACCGGAATCCTGTGCCCATACCAAATCTGCCTGCTGATGCACCAATCGCGCAGATTGTCTATCCAGTGGTAATAAGTCTTTTCAAATCTTTCGGGGATAATCTTTATTTCGCCGTCAGTCACTACTCGGCGCATCATCTGTTTCAAAGTTTCGCGGTCAAATTGCTTGCTTACGTCAACAAACCACTGGAGTTTGGGCAGCGGTTCGATAATCCCGCCGGTTCTCTCAGCGGCCGCGACGTTTTGTGTTGTCTCTTCCTCCTTGAGCAGTAAATCGTTTTCTTTGAGCCACATCAAGATAAACTCCCGCGCTTCAAGCACTTTTTTACCGTTCAAGGCCGGAACTTCAGGTGTCATCATTCGGGCTTTTTCATCGATGATTTGTTTTAAGGGAAGCTTGTGCCGCTCAGCCATTTCCCAGTCTGTGTGGCTGTGCGCCGGAGTTACTCCGACTGCGCCGGTGCCGAATTCTTTGTCCACCGCAGGATCGGCAATGATTTTTATGTGCAGTGGCACGCCGGCGAATTCCACGTCGTACTCTTCGCCGACATATTTTTTGTAACGGACGTCATCGGGATGCACGGCCACCGCTGTATCACCGACTTTGGTTTCGGGCCGGGTGGTGGCCACGGGGATAGGAAAGTCTTTCGAGTAGCGGAAAGTGTAAAGTTTCGCTTTGCGTTCCTCGTAAACCACTTCATCATCGGAGACGGTCGTTTGTCCTTTCGGGTCCCAGTTTATGACGCGGTTGCCACGGTAGATGAGGCCGGCGTCGTACATTTTCTTGAATGCAGTACGCACGGCAAGGGAGCGTGGTTCGTCTAGGGTAAACGCTTCGCGGCTCCAATCAACTGAGGCGCCCATAGCTTTGATCTGGCGGACGATAGTATCGTGGCTTTCTTTAGCGAAGACATTGACCCGTTTTAAAAACTCCTCGCGCCCCAGGTCGTGTCTTGATTTGTCCTCTTCTTTCTTTATTAATTTTTCCACTTTTGACTGTGTGGCGATGGCGGCATGGTCGGTGCCGGGAATCCAGAGCGTACGTTTTCCGCGCATTCTCGCGTAACGGACCAGAATATCTTCAACCGCAAGCATGGCCGCGTGGCCCATATGCAGATTTCCGGTCACGTTCGGGGGGGGAAGGACAATCGAAAAAACTTCAGCTTCTTTTTGAGTTACACCGTCCTCAATGCATTTATCCGGATTAAAATAACCGGACTTTTCCCAAAGTTTGTATATTTTTTCTTCGTTTGCGCCGGGGTCATAACGCGTCTCAAGAGGCTCGGACATATCCCTAATTCTAAGCGAAAAATCGGCGGATTACTATCGTTTAGCGGATGTTTAAATTTCCATTCGCGACTAACGGGTAAGATTTTTTCTGGAGCTTGAGGATGTAGGCGCCTACGGCGATCATTACCGCGTTGTCGGTGTTGTATTTGAATTCCGGTACGAAGAATTTTATGCCGAGCCGTTTTGAATCTTTTTGCAGTCGTTCGCGCAGATGTTTATTCGCTGCCACGCCGCCGGAGAGCAAAACCGATTTCGCGCCGAATTTTTCCACCGCGCGCATGGTTTTCGCGGCGAGTACGTCAACCGCCGCGGCGGTGAAAGACGCGGCGACATCTTCTTTTTTGCATTTCGGATTGTCGCGCAAATAATAGAGCACCGAAGTTTTAAGTCCTGAAAAGCTGAAATTGAAATCTTTGGCGTGGAGCATCGGCCGCGGGAAGCTTATCGCGCTACCGTTTCCCGTGTCGGCAAGTTTCTGGACTTCCGGACCTCCGGGATAGGGGAGGTTCAGCATCCGCGCGACTTTATCGAACGCTTCACCGACGGCGTCATCCTGTGTTTCGCCGAGCTTTTTGCGGGAGACCAAAGATTTTAATTTCAGAAGAATCGTATGTCCGCCGCTTACAATGAGGCCTACCGCAGGGAAAATATTTTTTAGCTGCGCCGCCGATTTATTTTTTTGCGGCAAAAGAAAACTATAGAGGTGGCCTTCCAGATGGTTCGCGCCGATAAGCGGCTTTTTATATTTTTTTGAAAGTTCTTTGGCGTAGACAATGCCGGCCCAAAGCGCCGGTTCAAGTCCGGGGCCGACGGTAACTCCAACTGCGTCAATCGATTTCCAAAGCCTCGCTTCCCTCGCCTCACCATTAAAAATTTTGTGGTATAACGCCGGTAAACTTTTTTCGTGTTCCCGTTTGGCGAGGTTCGGCACCACTCCGCCGAACGGAGCGTGCACTTTAATCTGCGAGGCTACTTCCGCGGCAACAACTTTGAATTTTGGCGCGCGGATGCCGCCGTTTGCCTCGAGCAGGGCAATCGCGGTTTCGTCACAACTTGTTTCAATCGCCAGAATGCGCATAGTTCACTCATCATAAATAAGGGCCTTATAAATGAAAAGCCCCGCAAGTCAGACGACTTGCGGGGCATAAACTCAATGCTTGGAAAATTCGATTGTTCCTCCCTCGTATGTGCCCGCCGAGGGGTCGAGGGCAAGAATGCTGCGAATCAGTTTGCTAGCCGCTCCGACGGTCGGGATACCCTTGCTGTAGCCCGCTTTGAGCAAGCCGAGCGCGCGATGGCGCACGGACACGCCCTCTTTTACCTCGCGATAACCGCCCAAAACGCAATATGGCATCGCGGAATGGAAATCTCCATCGGCCTTGACCCTCACGATCTGGATCCGGTTTGTGCCGACGAGGCTGACCAGCCCCAACTCCACACGATACGGGATAAGGGTTGCCTGCGAGCGGAAATTTGCGTTCAAGAACCGGGTAAAAGACCGCAAAACGGTTTCGTTGATGCCCGGATATTCATCGTAGGTGTCGAGTTCATCGCTCAAGATGGATTTGAACACATCGCTCAAGAAATGGACCTCGGCATGATTTCCGATTCCGGCGAACATCGCAGCGTTGACATTGTGTTTAAGGGAGCTGGTGCCGCCTAGTGTATCTGACCACTCGCCGTCGACCGACACGACAATCGGCATCCACTTCACCTTATCGTTTTGGCTCTTGGTGGCGAAGACCAGCGTCGGATTTCCCTTTTTGCTTTTCGCAAAGAGGATAAACAGCGGCGCAAGGTCGCTCAGAGCCTCCTTAACCAGACGGTCCTTAAGGCTTCCGCGAGTTGCCACGGCGGACGCTCCTTTCTGCGTCGATTTTTTCGTACGCCAGCATAACCGTTTCGTCGTCGAGTTCGGTAACGCCACCTTTATTGATTACCATTACCGTTGGTACGGCAAGCAACGGATGCGAAACGTAGGGATCTTCTGACCCGGCGCGCCGTTGAGCCCTCAAGGCTAACCGTAGGGCGTCGGTCACGTCAACCTCTTCTGGGACATGCGTGCGGAAAAATTCGTCGAGCACCGCTCCGGCATCTCTGCCGCCGGAACCGGCCGCCGCAAAAATATCCATGGCGGTTGAGCATTCGTCGAGCTGAATAATAAACTTGCGGTCCGACTCCACGTCATATCCGCAAAAAATGAAGGATGACGCAGTGTCTCCGAAAGCGAACCAGACTTCGCGCAGCAAAGATTTCAGTATCTTTACTTGTGTGCGGATGGACGGTTCGGTTCCGGTGCGCGAGCAGAAAAAAGAACGGGAATCATTATAGATGTCGTAGATAAGTTGAATCATCGCGACCAAGCCGGTGGCGGCCATCAATGAATATGGCCCGACCGTCTCAATCTTTTTTGCGTTAGCGCCGACGATTTTACGTCCGCCGGTAACCTGCCGGTCTGCGGCAACCATCACGCCATCGCGGTATTTGAAAGCGCAGATCGCCGTGCCGGTTGAAAGTCCGGTTTTGATGTTCTGAATAGCGTTTGGTGATATCGTTCCCAGTCTCGTTCGGATTCGGCTTTTCAGCTCGTCCGATGCCATGAATTCTTTCACGCAGCTCCTTTTGGTGTTTAAATTGCTATCCATATTCTATACGCGGGTGGCGGCAGTTTGCAAATATAGGGGTGTTACAGGTATATAATTACGGATAGCACTATCCTTTAAAACTAATAGGGAGAATCGTGAACAGGTGGCTCGCGCCGCTTTTTTTGTCTTTGGCGATTTGTGGACAAGCATTGGCCGCACCCGAAGCCGGAGCCGAAGGTTCGTACAAGCGTATCGCCCTCACTTTTGACGATGAGCTCAGAGCGAAGATTTTTTCGGGCGATGAAGGCCTTTTAAAA
The DNA here is from genome assembly GCA_041499885.1 of Minisyncoccia bacterium. GTDB lineage: Bacteria > Patescibacteriota > Minisyncoccia > UBA6257 > 2-01-FULL-56-20 > JBGQLC01. The sequence goes on along the minus strand of JBGQLC010000019.1, from coordinate 1,601 downwards.
CTCCTCGAGCGCGAAGGAGTGCCAGCGACATTTTTCGTGCTTGGCTACCAAGCCGAGAAAGACACTAAGCTAATCGCGCTTGCCGCGAAGAGCGGGTTTGAGATAGAAAACCATACCTATGGGCACGAAGATATCGTCCGGCTTTCAAAAGCCAATGGTGATGGAGTTGTATTCCAAAATCTATGGCGGACATCGAGAGCGATAGAGAATATCACCGGCATACGGCCGAAATATTTTCGCCCGCCGTATTGGTCAATCAACCGCAGCCTGAAAACAGCGATTGAGAATGATGGCTATTATGTAACGGACATCGGAGCGCCGGACATCAATTCATTGGACTACGACGATTACGCGCATCACCGCGATGCGGACGTGCTGGTCCAAAGATTGAACAAGATAATCAAACATCGGGAGGATACATGGAAATACGATCACGTAATCGTATTTCACGAATTGCCGCAAACTCTCGCTGCGTTAAAAATTCTTATCCCGCAGTGGAAAGCTTCGGGACATAAATTCGTACTACTAAAAGACATCTGGCCGAAACGCCCCGGCACATTGAGTCAGCTGCGGCCGGGATTTGAATACGCGTCTTTGCGCGTGAATTCGCCGGCGGAAGTTGCGTCCGCCGAACGGACAGCTAACATGGCTGCCACTTCGCAGAAGCCAATCCGTGCCATCTATCTGAGTATCGACGCGCTTTATTCAAAGAAAATTGTCGACAACCTCAACGAGCTGCTCGATGCCGAAAGGCCCGACAGGTTCAATGCGTTGGTTATCGATTTTAAAGTGGACAAGATGCAGGACACTCCGCAGATGCAGCGGCTGGTCCAGCGGTTCAAAGCCAAGCGAATTTATCTCATTGCCCGCATCACGGTGATGCAGGATTCCTGGCTCGCTCGCCATCATCCCGAACTGGCCATCAAAGACGGAGCCGGAAATTTGTGGATGAGCGGCTCAAAAAGCTGGCACCGTTATTGGGTTGACCCGGCCTCGCCCGAAGTGTTGCGTTGTAACATCGCAATCGCGAAGAGGGCGATCGATTACGGCTTTGACGAATTGAACTTCGACTACATCCGCTTTCCGTCGGATGGTGACATGAAACACATTGTCTACCCGGTTTTTGGCGGAGGGAACAAGGTCGCGGCAATGGACGCTTTCTTTGCTGGTCTCACCGGTGAATTGCGCGCATATAACCCGCGCGTAAAATTATCCATTGATGTTTTCGGCGAAGTATTCCTCTACGGTAGCGTGCCGGAAATCGGACAGCAATTGGCGAGTATCGCAAAATATTTCGACATCATCTGCCCGATGGCTTATCCGTCGCATTACCATTGCAAAGAGTTTGGTGTTGCTGACCCGAACGCGCATCCTTACGAGGTCTATCAAAAAACTCTCGCCAAAGGCACGGCACGGATTCAAGCATTCGGGCTGCATCCGGAATCGCGGCCGTGGGTTCAGGCATTCGGTTTGAAGAGCATCTATGGCTGCGGGCCGTTCATTCCTTACGGGTCCAAAGAAGTTCTTGCCCAGATTGCCGGTGCCGCAGACGCCGGTGTGCGTTCGTTCCTGCTGTGGAATGCCGGAAGCCATTACCGGAG
>JBGQLC010000018.1:0-7373 GCA_041499885.1 Minisyncoccia bacterium | reverse complement strand
GATAAAGACACCAATCATCAGCAAATTTGAGATCGTCTCAAGCCCTAAAAAGGTACACCGTTCAAAGCTATATTTTATCCGCAAGGCATCAAACTCGAAAGTCCGGAAACGATTGGGAGTAGCGCTTTAAAAATCCCGCCAGAACTGGCGGGATTTTTGATTGACACATTTATAAAAAGTTGATATCGTGGCGACAGAAACCTTGATTAAAGGAGATTTGAGTGAAAAAGCTCGCACAAGCCTTACTCGTGATTTTCGTTCTTGCCGTCGCATCTGCTGCGGTTTATGAATTCGCCATTGGCGTAGCCAATCACTTCGGCAAGCCGCACGTCGAATTCAAGAAAGACGGGCTATCCGTCATTAAAAACGATTGGCCGTATTTTTTTGAAAAGAGCGGCTACGTTTATTCGCTGGTCAAACAAGCCGACGGATCTCTGCTAGAAATCGTATCCCAGCACGGATTTTGTCGGGGCAAGAATGTCAGCGCAGAGCTCTCCAGGCCTTTAGGCGGTCAGGCGACAGTATTTGTGCGCCGTTACGAAAACGGTCCCGAGTACCGTTTCTATAAAGAAGATCAGCTGGTCAAGCTGGTCGTGAAGGTCGCGAAAGACGGTCCGGAACGCCTATACGAATGGCCTCCTGGCGCGCCAGAGATTCCCGCCGAATACAGCGACATTTTCAAGGGCATGGACGGGGTATTCGATGAAATCAAGCTGCAGCTCGGAGCTGAAAAACTTTCGGAACTGCTAGGGTCAAAATAAAATTAAAGGCGGACAACCCGCCTTTTTTGTTTGAAAAATTTGCGCAGGCGTATATAATCACTTTGTAAACGCGCGGGTGGCGAAATTGGCAGACGCACTACCTTGAGGTGGTAGCGCCGCAAGGCATGCAGGTTCAAATCCTGTCCCGCGCACATTAGAGGTTGGCTTAACGAGGGACGAGTTTAGCAACTCTTATGCCCCGTCATCGGCGGGGCCAAGCACAACGAAACGAGTAGTGAAACTCCTGTCCCGCGCACAAAACAAAAGGACCATCATAAAAAATGGCCCTTTTAAATATTTCAGGAGATTTTTTTAAAGTACACCTAACAATCTAAACACAATTATCCCGAGTATCCAGATAATGCTTGCGACAATTACTCCGGCCGTGAAGCCGCTCAGCGAAGAAGCAATGCGGTGGCCTAACCGAACGTGAAATCTGCGTGGTTCTTTTGAAATAAATTCTCGGGTTATTTTTTCTTCAATTTTTTTGACTTCAGTATTTAATTTTTCGGACATTATTTTTTATAGCATAAAATATGCGCGACCTTTTTAATGAACTCATAGTTTGTTTAGGTTAAGAATGCTAAAAATGACAGAGTTATCACCCGCTTTATATATTTTGTTGGGAGTGGCTATGATTCTTAATTTTCGATTCCAGATTAAATTAGTGATACTAACAACGTATTTGGGATTATTCGTCAGGCTTGTCAAGGAAAAACATATTATTCCCTGGGCCTTGCCACTATTAATTTCAGAAATCATTTGTTCGAGAACAACTCGTTTTGCGCTATTTATTGGTGAGCTTTCTTTAAAAATTTTGACTACTGACAGGCCTGTCCTTTTTGCAAGATTTAAAAATACACCTTCTTGTTTTTTGGGGACAAGCTTGGACATATAGATAAAACAATCTATTTTTCGGCCTTCTGGCTTCGCGGCCAGGGGGTTTGTGTGCATGCGTGGGTCAGCGGATGGTGAAATGAAAAGGGCACCCGATCTGCTGACCCACGCTTTGAAAACCGTTCAGTTTTCAATAGTGGAAGATCAAGTGCCCTTTCCATTCCGCTATTGAAATTCTAAACGGGTAAAACGGTTTGATAGGTGGATCAGCCTTTTTATTATACACGAATCTAATAATTTAAAAGCATGTGGATAAGCGCTGGTTATTGATATGGTGTTTTATCTATTAATATTGTTCGAACATTCTCTCGGGGTTACTCGGGACAGGCAGGTCCCATCCCGTGCACAAAGTGAAAAAATGATATTTTTGTGATATCATTTTTGGGTCTTATCTCTATCCCCACGCGCAGTGGGCCTGAGTCATGCAGCTAAAAATAATCACTTTCAACATTTGGGACCTGCCATTCTGGTTTACCAGGGAAGACCCGAAGAGAATCGAGAAAATCGGCGCGTACCTGTCCGAACATGGCGCCGATTTTATTTGCCTGCAGGAGTCGTTTGATATTGAACATCGCCAATGGTTGCACCACATGCTGGGCAAGCAAGCTTATAATGTCGCCGGCGAGATGGAGCAGACACGGAACATACTTTTCATAAAAAGATTTGATACGAGCGGCGGCCTAGTAACTTTCTCAAAATTTCCGATACTATCAAGCCGGTTTGTAAAATTTTCTCGTCTTTATAATCTTTCGGTAATCGAATTTTTCGGCCGAAAAGGATTTTTGGAGACGATAGTGGATACGCCCAAAGGCCCGTTGCGGGTTATCAATCTTCACCTGCGCCAAGGCACCTTGCCGCTCGACCGCTGGTTCCGTCTGCACCAACTCAGAGAAATTTTTAAATCGCTGAAAAACGAAAATGAGCAATTGCCCACAATTTTAGTCGGTGATTTTAACCAGGATAAAATGATGCACAAACGTCGAGAGCCAACAATTTTGAAAAGGTGGGGGTTCATTGACCCATCCGAACTTCTGGCCGACCGCTCACTGGTTACATTTCGTCCCGAGAATAATTATGTTTCGAACGGTTTCGACAAAGGTAAGCTGGCCCAACGGCTCGACTATATTTTGTGTAAAAATATAGCATTATTGGATATGAATGTAAGAGAATATCATCCGATATATCTTTCAAAGCCATTGTCTGACCACGACCCGACCATACTTATCCTTTCCACAGAGCGGACAGTTTCGGAAAAGACGAATAAAGCGTAAAATTAAGTTTGAGTGAGCTCAGACTTAATTCATTTTATTACGCAGTACGGCTACACGGCCATATTCGGCCTTATTTTTTTGCAGGAAATAGGCATACCAAATCCGGTTTCAAACGAATTCGTGCTGCTTTTTGCGGGATATCTGGCGTATACCGGCGCGCTTAGCTTGCCGTGGGTAATTTTAACCGCGGTCGCCGCGGATTTCATCGGCACAACCGTGCTATATATTATTTTCTATTTGTTCGGCCACTTGCTTCTTGAAAAGAAACCGCGCTGGCTGCCGATTAAAAAAGAAACCATTGAGCGGTTGCAGCGGATAATTTCCCGACGCGATAAGTGGGGGATTTATCTCGGGCGTTTGGTGCCCTACGTTCGCGGATACACATCAATCGCGGCCGGTCTTTTGCAAATATCGGCTAAAAATTATTTATTGATGGTCTTGCTATCTGCGTTTACCTGGAGCGGAGGTTATGTTATCGCCGGGCGTGCAATCGGCCCGCATTGGGAAGATGCCATCAGCGCCGTTGGCGGCATACGCAACGCAATGTTCGTCGTTCTCGGAATATTTTTAGTATTCCTCGCGGTAAAACATTTGCACCGGCATCTCAAGCGCAAACGCGCACAGTCATGAATCCCGTTAGAGGTTAACCATCCGCAAAACTAAATCCAATCTTACAATCCTATTCATGCGTCAATTAAAAGTCCAATTATACACCAACGGAAACGCAGGCCTGCCTCGCCAAGCCGAGTCGGGCGTTTCCTATCTCTAACGGTATGAAACGATTTTCCGTAGTAATCCCGGCATATAACGAATCAAAAACTATCGTTCACGCGATTGCCTCGCTTAAGCGGCAAAATGTTCCGCGCGAAGCGTTTGAAATAATCGCCGTTGATAACAATTCAACCGATGACACGGCTGTTGCGGCTCACCGCGCCGGCGCGGATAAGGTGGTCGCCGAACATGAAAAAGGAACCAACTTCGCCAGACAGCGCGGCTTTCTGGTGAGCGAAGGCAAAATCGTCGCTTTTCTTGATGCCGACTCTACCGTGCCGCACGATTGGCTGATGCGTATTGAGATGTCGCTTTTGAAGCCCGGGGTCGCGGCCGTTTCCGGCCCGTATGATTACGGTTTTCGCGGTTTAAGGCTTTGGGTTGATAAATTGTTTCAAAATATTTTGTTCGCCCACCTTGCCGAAATTTTAAAATTCCTTTTTCATCGCCGCGGCGGTGTGATTATCGGCGGGAATTTCGCCGCTTGGCGCTGGGCGATAGAAAAGATCGGCGGGCTTCCGCCGCTCCGTTTTTGGGGTGACGATGCCGCGATTGCGATGTTAATCGCGCGAAAAGCCGGCCGTGTATTCTTCAATCCCGGTTTGCGCGTCAAATCCTCCCCTCGGCGATTTAAAGAGGAAGGATTTTTTTCGCTCGAAATTCGCTACATTCGCGCATATTTTAAGGTTTATTTTAGTAAGGAGTGGGAATAAAATTCGTTGCGGCTGTTTTGCTCCATGAGCCCAAAGGCCTAATGTCGCAAAACAGGCAACTTCATTTCTGTGAGAAAAGGCACGCCTAACCAGAAAAACAGAATGGAGTATAAAAAAGCCGCGGTTAATCCGCGGCAAAATTTTCAGGCTGTTCGCCCGTAATAATAACGTAAAAGCCAGAAAGCGATCCGTAATCGCCGGTGTTCAAAGGCGCAATGATTATTCGCCGGGCCAGATCTGGAAAGATTTTGAGGAAGAAAAGGCCTCGGTCAACGAGGGTCGGCGTGTACGCGTAAAATTTCACGCGTTGCGTCGGTTCGCTTGGGAGCGCTTCACGCGTCCAAACATAGTATCCGGCGGTTCGTCCGGGAATCGGAAGATTGGGGACGGCGCATCTGCTCTCGGCGACCCCGGGTATCGGAGTAAGGTCGCGGACGCGGAGATTCGGATGATGTTCGAGGAAATATGTCAGGTTGGCCGCGAAAACACCTTTGCTCACAAGGGTTGATTTGTCGAGTCGGTTTATCGTGAACCGGTAGAGTGATCCTGACACAACCTCGGTGACTTCGCCGTTTTCCGGAGCAGATTCAGCGACAAGCGCTAGCGGAAATGCCGCGAGCAGGACAAACAAAGCCCAAACAGCCGAACGTTTCATGTTTAGCCTCAAATCTTTGAGAGGTAATTTGCTTTCATAAAACTATCATACGTGATGACTTCCGTCCAATTTCGCAGTAGAATCGGTTCGTGGCCAAAAAATATTCTATCGGCATAGATGAAGTCGGGCGGGGGCCTTTGGCCGGACCGGTTGTTGTTGCCGCAGTGGCTTTGCCCCGGGGCATACGCCTCAAACCGGGCAATGGACGATTACCGTTAAAAGATTCTAAAAAATTATCGGCATTGCAGCGCAACCGGTGGCGGGAATATCTTTGTTCGCAGCCAGCGATATATTTTTCAGTCGCATATTCTTATCCGCCGGTTATAGACCGTATAAATATTTCTCGTGCTGCAAATTCAGCGGCCCGCCGTGCATACCTAAGAGTGCTTAAGGATCTCGGTGTCGGCGTATTTCGCGCATCGGCATATCTGGACGGGGGACTTTATCTGGGCAATGGCAAGAGCCGTTTGGCGGCAAAAACTATTATCAAAGGAGATGAAAAGATAAATTCAATAAAGGCCGCTTCGATAATTGCTAAAGTTTCACGCGACCGGGCTATGCTAAGGCTCGCGAAACAATATCCGTCATACGGCTTTGACGTTAATAAAGGCTATGGTACACGACGGCATCAACGGGCACTCCGTAAATACGGGCGAACCCCGCTGCACCGATTGACCTTTATAAAAAAATATCCTAAAATTAAATAAATTAACCACTATGGGAGGCGTACCAGTTAAACATCATTCTAAAGGGAAAGTTGGCCGGAGGCGGTCGCATTTGGCGCTTAAAAAACAGCGTTTGATGGTCTGCAAGCATTGCGGCTCACCGACGCTCGCACACCGAACTTGTCCGCAGTGCGGTAAGAAGAGCTAGCTTGTCGGGAATTATTCCGGCAGTTTTGCTGAAATTATGGCGACACGGCACCTTGTAAGAACAGTAATTCTCCAGACACTCTATGAGTGGGATTTTTATCGCCAAAAACCGGACGTGACGGAGCTTTTGGAGCGCAATTTGGCGGAATTCGCTCCGGGCATAGACGAGCCGGATTTCGGGCGAAAAATCATGAAAGGGATAGTCAAGCACATTAAGGCTATTGATAAGGTTATTGAAAAAGCCGCGCCTGAATGGCCGCTCGACAAAATCGCGCCGATAGACAGGAATATTTTGCGCGTCGGCCTTTACGAACTACTTTATGCCGACAAAAGTGAAGTTCCGCCTAAGGTGGCCATAAACGAAGCGATAGAGATGGCCAAAAATTACGGAGGTCCCAATGCTAGTAAATTTGTGAATGGCGTTTTAGGAACTATTTACCGTGAACTTTATCCGGCGGAAGAAGATAAAAACCCGGCATCGAAAAAAGAATAGTCCTGGCTCATGGCGCAATCAACATCCACCGAAAATTTAGAGTCCGCTCTCGGGATAAAATTTAAAAACCCTAATTTTCTTGAAGAGGCGCTGACTCACCGCTCTTATTTGAACGAAAACCCTAAATGGCCGTATCCGCATAATGAGCGGCTGGAGTATCTGGGTGACGCAGTTTTGGAATTTATTGTCACCGAAAAACTTTTCCGAAAATTTCCCGAAGAGCCGGAAGGACAGTTAACCGTTTTAAGGGCGGCTTTGGTAAATTATCAAATCTTGGGCGACATCGCGGGTGAAATCGGGTTGGAGCCTTATTTGTACATGTCGCGCGGAGAACGTGCCGATAAAGCGAAGGCGAAAGAAGTTATTCTCGCTAACGCAATTGAGGCGTTGATCGGAGCGATTCATCTTGACCAAGGGGTAGGCGTTGCGGAAAAGTTTGTTAATAAATATATCTGGCCCAGGCTCGGAGAAATCTTAAAGACCCGCAGTTACCGCGACGCGAAGAGCGAGCTGCAGGAATTGATTCAGGATCGCATGAAGCTCACGCCGACTTATCGCGTTTTAGAAGAAACCGGGCCAGCGCACCAGCGTAAATTCGGCATAGGCGTGTATTTCGGCGATGAACTTATCGCCGAAGGCGAAGGCCTTTCCAAGCAAGAAGCCGAAGTTGAGGCTGCAAAAGAGGCGCTCAAAAAATACAAGTAAGCGAAACCACCAATGGATCCGATTTTATTGAAGAATATTTTTGCCGAGCACAAGAAACTTATAAAAAATTTGAATGTGCCGCACAGGCCAATCGTAATCGGGTTGGCGGGCATTCCGGGTTCCGGCAAAACCACCATTGCAATATTGATAGAAGAAAAATATAAAGGGGTTAGGATTCATAGCGATTCAATAAGAGATATCATTAAAAAATATGTTCAATCTGAACAAGTTAAAG
>JBGQLC010000017.1:0-7396 GCA_041499885.1 Minisyncoccia bacterium | reverse complement strand
TAAAAAGTTGCGCGAAGCAACCGGCGCCGGAGTCATGGAATGCAAACGGGCGCTTGACGAGGCAAAGGGTGATTTTGACGCGGCGGTACAGATAATTCATGAACGTGGCCTGACCAAAGTAGAGAAGCGCGCGGGGCGAACCGCGGGGGCGGGCCTGATTTTGTCTTACGTGCATAACGAGCGTATCGGTGTGTTGCTTGATGTCCGAGCCGAAACCGATTTTGTTGTCCGTTCCGAACCGTTCCGTGAAATGGCCCATAATTTAGTAATGCAAATTGCTGCCGCGGCCCCGGAGAATGTGGAAGAACTTTTAAAACAGCCGTATGTCCGCGACGAATCAAAAACAGTAAAGGATATAGTGAATGATGTAATCGCACGGGTCGGCGAGAACGTAAAAATAAATAAGTTCTCGCGGATAGAAATATAATCTCCCATGGTTCTGCAATTTATTTTGACGAACGTTTTATTGCTTTCAGCCGGAGCGATTCTAATAATAATGGTCCGCGCCCTGCCGAGAATCAGCGAAGAAGAGTCCAGGGCTAAGGCAAGCCTTCTTGAGCGCTGGATCGCGTCGGAATTGCCGGAAAAGATCGATCTCGCGCTTAATAATTTTTTGGTAAAATTCTTGCGTAAATCCAAGGTTTGGATATTGAAGATTGACAATCTATTGGCCAAGCACTTAAAAAATATCAAAACGGAGAACGGTAACGGCAAACCGAAACCGGACTTCAAAGAAATTATGGGTGAGCGCGTCGGAGAAGATGAGGTTGCACAAGAGGGGGATTTATTGAATACTCAATAAGGATTGAAATTAAATGCGCAGGTGGCAGAGCGGTCAATTGCAATAGACTGTAAATCTATCGCCTTTATGGCTACGCAGGTTCGAATCCTGCCCTGCGCACAAGCAACAAAAAAAGCATCCAACGGGTGCTCTTTTTGTTGCCCTGTTTGTTGAGGCAGGATTCGAACTGAAAGGAGGGGTCGGGAGGAAAGGCATTCCTTCCGTATAGGAAATTACTCAAAACCGAGGGTTTTGAGAACGGAGCGAATGAAGCGAGCGAGTAGTTCGACTACCTGCCCTGCGTACAAATTTTGACGAGAATAGCCCAGAAGCGTAATATAACTTTCAGCAAAAGAAAGAAAGGTGAGGTAGCAATGGAGTTCAAGGATTTTGTGGCTATTGCCCTAAAGAAAAATCCAAAGCTGAAAAATGAGCTTGCCAAACAATTTGAAGTTGCACCGAGTACAGTTGAGCGATGGGCAAGTGGAACCGCAAGGCCCCATCCATTACTTCAAAGATTTATTCGTAAGTTCATTTCTCGAGTCACGTGGCCCGGATAACGGGCCATTTTCTTTTGCTAAAATCGTTCTAACATCGTCCCTGGCCGGCCAGGCCTGCGCACTAGGAGTATAATCAGAATATGAAAGAAAAATTCGTTATGGTATTAATTGCGGCGGGGTCTTTCGGGCTTGGTATTCTCTTTTCAGTTTTGTTTCTCGGCAAACCGCTCGCAAGTAATTCTTCATCGATTGTGCGGCTGGGCACCCCTGGATTGGTAGATCCTCTTTTATACGTTACGGACAGAAAGAGCACTTTGCCGAGTTTTCAGGAGCTAAACAGTAAATTAAAGGAAAAAATTAATGAGGATATTCAAAAGGAATTTTCATCCGACGTAAGTGTCTATTTCAACGACTTAAATACTAGCGATTGGACTGGAATTAATGAAAGCGAGGCGTTCGCACCGGCCAGTCTTCTTAAAGTTCCTGTTATGATGGCTTATCTTAAAGCCGCCGAAACCAATCCCGAGATACTCCAAAAAAGATTGTATTACGATGGATCTTACAATGGAAACAATGTTGAAGATATCCAGCCATTAAAAACTATCGAAGCTGGTAATGCATATGCCGTGGATGATCTCCTAAGGTACATGATTGAGTATTCCGATAATAACGCCGACTTGCTTCTTGTAAAAAACATAGGCGACGCGGCAATACTCAATGTGATTACCGATCTGCGAATCCCGTATCCAACCTCAACACCCGTCAGCGATTTTATAACCTCAAGAGCGTACTCGAGATTTTTTAGGGTTTTATACTCCTCGACTTATTTGACGAAAGAAATGTCCCAGAAAGCTCTTGAGCTTTTACGCAATGCGGACTTTCCGCAAGGGATAGAATCCGGGGTCCCAGAGAACATCATAGTTGCCCAAAAATTTGGTGAACGTAATTTTACCAATAAAACTGGCGCCAACAAAGAATTGCATAACTGCGGGATAGTCTATGCGCCAAAAGAGCCCTACGTTTTATGTATTATGACTAGGGGCACCGATTTTATGAGAATGACCCAAACGATTCATGATTTAAGTGAAGTGGTTTGGCAAGAAGTAGATTCATGGAATTAGTTTGAGTGTCGCTAAATCGCTGAAAATCGTTCAGACATCGTCTAGTCCTGTGCACAAATAAAAAAAGTATAATTCTCTAAAGGCCGCGTACTTAATTAACCTCATTAAAAAAATATGGTAAAAGGAAACTTTCTCGGTGCGGCGATTGTCGCAATAATCTACACGATCTATCTCTTAATTAAACCCCTAGAGAATCGCTCACAAGGAACATTCATTTTAGTGATTCTTAATGCTTTAACTATCGTGTTGATGGCTTTCGCCTTCAAGGGCTAAAAAGCCCCTTGGTTAGGGGGCTTTGCGGTAGGAGTGGATTACTTATTTTCCTCGATCGGATGTTCGGGAAACTGCGCTCCTTCCTCACCGACGGACATGTTGCCTTCGGAAATGTTTCCGAGGACATCTTCGACGAGAGAGTCGACGTCCACGTCCGACTCATTTGTGTCCGGGGACTGCTCTGGCTGATTCGGCATATTTTTCTCCTTATTTACTTCCTTGGATTGCTCGTTAGAAGATACCATATAATTTATGATTTGTCAAGCTAAATAATGTATTTGTGCTCTCGACTTTTAATAATTATGGGCATATTTAACGCTTGCGTCAATTTATCTAAAAAATAAAAATACCGCAGATAAATATCTGCGGTGGAAACTCTTACTTGCTGCGAAGCAGGCGCTTTACGAGCTTGAGCCGGCTCATCGGCTGGACTTGCGACTCGGTAAGTACGCTGAAGAAAATGCCTCCTCGAATTTTGTTTGGCTGCGTGAACATGAAATTATGCAGGATGAAAATACTTTCTTGCCCGACCGTTAGCTTGGGGCTGTCGTGCCATGTTCTGTCATTGCTTGCCGCGAAAACGACCAGAACTTCTTGCCGGGGGTCTCCTTTTAACGTTTGGGAAACTTTGACCATGGCCACTTGCCACTGAGCGGCGTCTTCGCGGCGGGAAGTGGCTGCGTTGATCTCAACGACTTTGCCGACTACCACGAGCGGGGAGGTCTTCAGATACGGTTTCAATTCGTCTTCCACTCTTGGCATAGGCGGAGGATTGCGAACTGGTTGCGCGTTTGCGCTGCCGGATATCAAAAAGGAAATCATCGCCAGAGAAAGACACAGCACCAAACCAACCTTTTTCATTGACCGAGCCTCCTTGTTTAGAAATCAATAGGCTCGCTTTCGCGAGCAGCTGTCCAAAAGTATAGCACAAAGCCATATTCGAGACTACGGATAATGGAGCAAAACCGATAAATTAGTTAGAATTAAAGGATGTACGAATATACCGGCGAGGCGATAGTGCTCAATCGCGAAGATCTGGGAGATCTTGACGCGCGCATAACCTTGTTTTCAAGACAATTCGGCAAATTTGTCGGCAAAGCCAAAAGCATCAGGAAAATTACCTCAAAGCTTTCGGCGCATCTCGAGCCCGGTAACATCGTGCGAGTGCGGCTGATCGAACAGCGTGGGTTGCAGGTAGTTGATGCCTTAAAAATCCGCAGGAGCAACGTTCCGCTTACCGATATCAGTCGCATCGCGGCGGTGCTTCCCGATGGCCAACCCGACCCGGATCTCTGGCAGATGTTCGCCTCCGGAGGATTTAGTTGGCCGGTATTACTGAGTCTGCTGGGCTGGCATCCGCAATACGCAAGTTGCGGCATGTGCGGCGTTAAAGCCAACTTGTCGTTCCATGTCGCCAGTCAAGTATTTTTTTGTAAAAATTGCGCTTTCAGCTTGCCACAAAATGAGATAATATATATCTAATTACTCGAATATGGCAGAAATGAAAGACTCTTTGTGGGGCGACGAAGAAAAAGAAACTGAGACGAAAAACCCTTTTCCGCCCGAGAATCGTTCGGCGCATCCAATGAGAAAATTCACGTTAATAACTATCGGGATACTTTTGGTCGCGGGAGGCGCGGCATATTATTATTTTTTCCTGCGTACGCCCCAACCAAATGTAGCGCTGGAATTCTCCAAGCCCGATCAGGTCCAAATGGGCGAGCCGTTCACGCTCATGGTTTCCTACTCAAATTATTCGGACAAAATTTTAACGGACGCCAGATTATCGGTAATGCTGCCGGATGGGCTGGCTTTTTTGGGCTCATCTGGTGACGAGCGGACCCGCGACGCCTCAATAGGCGATTTGGGCCCCGGAAGCATCAACAAGCAAACATTCGACCTGATTGCCACGAACGGCAGCCAGTCATTAAAAACAGTTACCGCATCAATTTTATACGGCATCGGTAGCGACTCCAATGCTCAATTTGAAACCAAGAAAACCGTGGATGTTGCCGTAGGTCAGCCGGCCATCTCGCTCAACTTCACGACGCCTCAGAATGTTTTCAGTGGCGAAAATTTTGATATCGGTATTGGATACCAAAATAATAGCCAGACCGATTTCAAGAATCTGCGTTTGCATATCGATTATCCGCCGATATATCAGTTCCAACGTGCCACCTTGAATCCGACCACCGGCAACAATGACTGGGACATCGGCACGTTGGGCAAGAACGAGAACGGTACGCTTACGATCAGCGGTTCGGTAATCGGAGCCGTGCAGTCATTTTTCGGATTCAACGTCTCGTTGCTCGGCGACTTTAACGGGCAGACATATACACTGAATTCACAGACCGCCAACCTTTCTGTCTCGCTGTCACCGCTGTCGATAACTTCCGAACTGCGTGAAGGCGAAAACTATATAGCCCATCCGGGCGATATGCTCCACTATATTTTAAGTTATAAGAACAATTCATCGGTGGCGCTGAAAGACGTTAAAATAACAACCACACTTGTCGGCGACATGTTCGATTTCTCGTCCGTCCGTTCAAACGGATTTTTCAACTCTATAACCAATACGCTCACCTGGACCGTGGCCAACACTCCTCAGTTGCAGGGCATAAATCCGGGTGATACCGGAACAGTTGAGGTGGACGTTAATTTGAAAGGAGCCTACCCGATAAGCCGCATCAGTGATAAAAATTTCAGCCTTAAACTGCATTCGCAAATCGAATCGCCGACCGTTCCGCCGGATGTTTCGGCGACAAAGACGGTCTCTATCGCCGACAAGGAAACCAAAGTCCAGGGATTTCTTACTGTTCAAGCTCAGGGATTTTTCTTTGACGCCGCTTCCGGAATTTTGAATTCCGGTCCGTATCCTCCGAAAGTAAATCAAGCGACTAATTACACGATTCATTGGAAAATAACCAATTACGCGACCGATGTCTCGGCGGTGCACCTCTCCACGTTCTTACAGTCGGGTAGCGTTTTTACCGGCAAAATAAAAAGCAATACGGATACCGCTCCGGTTTACAATTCAGCGACCGGCGAGGTAACCTGGGATATCGCGAACATTCCCGCCACGCGAGGAGTTGTGGGCGTGCCGCTTGAAGCCGTGTTCCAAGTTAAGGCCACGCCGGCGGTAAATCAGGTGGGCCAGGATATACCATTGATTTCGGAGACCCGTATCCAAGGGCAAGATATGTTCGTCAGCTTGCCGTTAAGTAATATTTCTCCGCCGGTTACAACCGCGCTGCCCGACGATACTAGAATCACGGCGACTGACCGGCGCGTCAAATAATTAATTTATGGCTAAAAAAGAAATACAAAACGAATTGATGGAAAAAATCGTAAGCCTCTGCAAGCGGCGGGGTTTTATTTTTCCGGGCAGCGAAATTTATGGCGGTATGGCGAATTCATGGGATTACGGCCCGCTTGGCGTGGAGATAAAAAATAACGTTAAATCATTGTGGTGGAACAGGTTTGTCCATCGCCGCGACGATATTGTGGGTCTTGATGCCGCTCTGATAATGAATCCTAAAGTCTGGGAAGCGAGCGGACACCTCAAAAATTTCAGCGACCCGCTGGTGGAGTGCGCTAAATGCCACCATCGTTTCCGAGAGGATATGCTTGAGAGTGAACTTCTTAAAAAAGCGGAGTGTCCGGACTGCGGCGGAAAATTGGGCAAACCAAAGCAGTTCAATCTGATGTTCAAGACTTTTATCGGGCCGGCGGAAGAACAAGCCAACGTTGCGTATTTCCGTCCGGAAACCGCGCAAGGGATGTTCGTGGATTTTAAAAATGTCCTGGATACTACCCGCAAAAATTTGCCGTTCGGCATCGCCCAGATCGGCAAAGCGTTCAGGAACGAGATAACCCCTGGCAATTTTATCTTCCGCACGCGCGAGTTTGAGCAGATGGAAATAGAGTATTTTATCCGTGAGAACGAGTGGGAAAAACAATTTGAGTTGTGGCGCAAAGAGATGCACGAGTGGATGAAGCTTTTGGGGCTTGAAGCAAAACACATCCACGAGCTTGAAGTGTCAGAAGACAAGCGCGCGCATTACTCCAAGCGGACGATAGACTTTGAATACGACTTCCCGTTCGGCACTAGCGAGCTTTATGGTCTGGCATATCGCACCGATTTTGACCTTTCAAGCCATGCGGCGGCATCCGGTGCGAATTTGAAATATAAGGACGCGGAAACCAACGAGGAATTTTTCCCGCACGTTATAGAGCCGACATGGGGCGTTGACCGCTCGGTTTTGGCCGCCTTGCTCGCCGCGTACAAAGAGGAAGGCGAAGGCGACGCAAAACGCGTGTATCTGAAATTGCCGATACGTCTCGCGCCATACAAGGCCGCGGTCTTCCCGCTTTTGAAAAACAAACCGGAGCTGGTTAAAAAAGCCCGCGAAGTGTATTTGTCTTTGCGCAAAAAATATTTTATTGATTGGGACGAACGGGGGAATATCGGCAAGCGGTATTACGCTCAGGACGAAATCGGCACTCCTTATTGCATAACTGTTGATTTTGAAACATTGGAGAATGATACGGTGACTCTCCGCGACCGCGACACGGCAAAACAGAAGCGCATCCCGATTGCCGAGCTCGACGCATTCTTCCACCATGAAATTTATAGTTAAAGGCGGCTCGCCCTTGCACGGCGAAATTACTCTCTCCGGTGCGAAAAACGCAGCGACCAAAATGATGGTCGCTTCGCTTTT
>JBGQLC010000016.1:0-7559 GCA_041499885.1 Minisyncoccia bacterium | reverse complement strand
CCGGCGAAATCAGTCTGGCCTGAAAATTTAAGCTTCCCTCCTTCAACAATATAGATGCCCGTCGAGCGGCTGCCGATGTCAATTAGATAGCTCGATGTAGGGTCGCTACCGATGAGCGCCCGCACCAAGCTCAAGCTTTCTACTTCCATCGCCCCCAGCGACAGTCCGGCGGCTTTAAAAATATTCTGATATTTTTTTATTTGCTCTTGTGGTACTGAAATTAAAAGAATCTGATTTTGTTTGAAACCTTTCTCGTCTTCATACTCTCCGACCTTAGACCAATCAAGTGCGACCTCGGAGATCGGCAACGGAATGTATTGTCGTGCCTGAAAGGTAATCGCCTTCTCGAGATCGGTCGGAGACATTTCGGGAAACGACAGCACCGTAGTAAAAGCGGAAAAAGTCGGGAGCGAGGCTACGGCGTTAGTCGTCCGCGGTTTCATTTTTTCAATCAACAGTTTCAAAAAATCTATCACATCGCGATCGAAAAGCTTTAAACTGCTGGTCTGTATCGCGGTCGCCGCGCGGGCGAGCGAAGCGTCGCTCTGCAAAATAGCGTAATTTTGTATTTTGGGGCGATTGTCCCCTCTGGCCACCTCAACGGCTTTAATGGATGTCGTGCCGATATCAACCGCCAAAGAAGCAGATGCGGACCCACGGTTTAAAAAAGAAAAAAAGTTTGCCATTTTTGCTATTCCGCTTGAATCCGATACGACGTAAAATATATACGTCGCTACGAACTTCATTCACATTATATCACAGCTTTATGCCTCTTAATTTTATACTCCGCCTGCTGTTTCCGCCTCACTGCGTCGGCTGCGCAAAATATTTATCAGGCGAGGGCGTGCTATGTGAAACCTGCCGCTCTTCGATAAAAATAGACGATGTATTGCGGTGCGGTCGTTGCGGGGCGCGCCTGCCTGACGGAAAGAAAATCTGCCATTTTGACGTGCCGTATGTTTTGGGCGCGGCAATGGATTACCGCTCGCCCGTGGTCCGAGAGCTGATCCGTTCCTTAAAATTCAACGGTGTCCGCGGGGCAGCCGATATTTTTTCCGGATTATTGAATGACTACGCCCTGCGGGTAAGTCCGAAACTGCCCTCGGCGGAAGATGCGGTGGTTGTGCCCATCCCGTTAGGGAAACAGAGACTGCGCGAACGCGGATTCAACCAAGCCGAACTGATTGCGTCAGGATTCGCCAAACACTATGGTTGTCGCGTTGCCGATGTGCTTGAGCGCCAACGGGAAACAAAACCGCAAAGCGAGATTACCGACCATACCGACAGAGAAAACAACGTCCGCGACTGCTTTGTTGTTAAGCCCGGAAACTCATTCTCCGGAGTTCGTGTGATCCTCGTTGACGATGTCTCCACCTCAGGCGCGACACTTACCGCCGCAGCCCACGCTCTAGTCGCTGCCGGAGCGCGGAAAATTATCGCGCTCACCGCCGCGCGAGCAAGATAGCTATGATACAATAATCCTATGCAACCCTTTAAAATAAATTGGCAAGCGCCCGAATTCGATTATCGGGAAAAAAATATCGGCTGGTACTGGCTATCTATTATAGTCGCCATCGTGGTCCTCGCTTTTGCGCTATGGCAGAAAAATTTTCTTTTCGCCGTTTTTATCCTCGTTGGCGAATTGCTAATTCTTACCTGGAGCACGCGTAAGCCGGCGACCATTGAGTTCACGCTTACCGAAAAGGGTTTCGCCATCGGCAAAATACACTTCTATCCGATCGGCGAAATAAAAAGTTTCAGTATTGAAAGCGAACTGGACCCAGATGCGCTCTGGCCGGATCTTATCCTCCGCTTTAACCATCGTCTGCGCCCGACACTCTCGGTAAAAGTACCGAAAGAACAAGCCGAAAAAATTGCGGCGGCGCTAAAACAACATACTCCGCAGATACCCTTTGAACCCTCGTTTTCCGATACATTCGGAAAATTTCTCGGCCTATAAGCCACGCTTCCTTTTTTATGAAAACCCATATATAGTGATAGCCGCAATAAGTCCCTGTAGCTCAACGGATCGAGCGCAGCCCTGCGAAGGCTGAGATCGAGGTTCAATTCCTCGCAGGGACACAAAGTTTAATAAGACAACAATGACCGCAAAAATTAATAATATAAAAAAATTCTTATTAATCGCACTGGCGCTTCTGATTTTGGCGGTGGTTTTCTTTCTGGGCCGGCGGCAAGCGTACAGGCCCGCAACCACGAATATAATTACCGAGACGACAACGACAACAAATCTCCCCTCTTATATCCCTTCCGGCTATCGCCTTCCCCTGGGCCAGCCGTACACAAACGGCCCATCCGGGCCGCCACCGCGATACTGAGGATTGAAAATTATTTGAACCTGGATACAATAAGAGTGCTAAGGAAAGCGGGTATCGTATAGTGGTAATATGCGACCTTGCCAAGGTCGAGCCAGGGGTCCGATTCCCCTTACCCGCTCCATTGAAAAATCGGAACCTCAGGTTCCGATTTTTTGTTTTGCGGCGCTGGTTTTTTGCCCGCTTATGGGTGGCTATTCATGTAAGCCCTGGTCGTCGGACCGAAGTAGCCGACTGCGGGAGAGATGCCTACGCTTTTCTGGAAGGCGGCGAGAGCTTTCATCGTGGCCGAGCCAAAGTAGCTGGTCTCGTGTCCCTTGGAACCGGAACCGCTTGGCGAAATCGGGAAGCCGTGGTCGTTTAGATATGCCTGTACGGATTTTACATCATCATGTTTTGCGCCAAACTTCAGGTCGTGGACAAAGGTAGAAACTATCAAGCCTTGCGGTAACTTTATTCCAAGCTGATTGGCCTTAGCAATAAGCGTCTGAAGCTGGGCCATGAGTTGGGACAGTACCGCCTGCAACTCGGCGTTGTTCTTATTTAACCCTGGAGCGACAACTCCGGACGGGGTTATCGTCACAGTGACCGAAGACGTGGCTGTAATTGGCAAAGTGGTGGTAGTAATTGGCGCCACATAAGGAGGAAGTCCTCCACCTCCACCGCCGGCAACTCCAAAAGTTGAGCCCGTTGTCCATGACCAGCTATACGGTAATCCAGAGAGAACGTTTCCATTTGAATCGCGTGCAGCGGTAATTGAAGCTGTGATGGCCTGAGCATGCGAATAGTTTGTCGCATGAGCCAAAGTGACGGTCGTAGTGCCAACCGACCACGTCGCTGTATAGTCGAAGGAAGGACTGGTTGAAAACGCGAGCGACGAACTATTCATCTGCGTAGAGAAAACTATTACTATATTGTCGCCTACATCCGATGAGCCGCCGCTTGTCGGTGTGTGGCTCGTGACGGTCGGCCCGGAATTGCTCACCGTAAACGTAGTGCTGGCTGGGGTTGAGGTTGATTCGTTGCCATATTGATCTGCTGTCACGCCCGCTCTGACTGTTATGCCCAAAGTCCCGTCGCCGGTAATGCTTGAGATAGTAACCACGCTTGAGGTGGTGTTCGTGGCGCCGGTAATCGTAATCGTTCCTGTGGCGGTGCCCGTTCCGTTAAGCGTAGTGCTGGCCGCGATCAATCTGGTCGAGGATGCACCTGTATATGTAACGGTGTAAGTGACGTCGGTTGAACTGGTAAGAGAAAGCGAAGGTGAACCGATGGCAACTGTCGGCGGAGTATTGTCGACGGTAGAGGTAGCGCTAGCTAGAGTTGAAGTGGATTGGTTGCCGACCTGGTCTTTCGTCACACCTGCGCCGATGGATATGCTAAAACTTCCGTTGCCGGTGATGCTCGAAATCGTAACCACGCTTGAAGTAGTATTTGTCGCACCGGTAATTGTGACCGTTCCCGTGGCGGTACCCGTGCTGTTAAACGTAGTGCTAGCAGTAGTCAGGTTAGTCGAGGATGCGGTGGTATAGGTCACGGCGAAGGTGACGTTGGTTGAACTGGTAACGGAAAGCGATGGTGCGCCGATGGAAATCGTCGGCTTGGTGTTGTCCACGGTAAAAGTGCCGCTCGTAGTTGAGGTAGAAGTATCAGTAGTACTAGACGCTACTCCGGCCAAGATGGTAATACCTAGGGTTCCGTCACCGGTGATGCTTGAAATTGTGACCGTGCTTGATACTGTGCTGCTTCCGCCCGTGAAACTTAATGTTCCTGTGGCGGTGCCCGTTCCGTTAAGCGTAGTGCTGGCCGCGGTCAGGTTAACCACCGTTGCGTTAGTATATGTGACATCGTAACTAACGGCGCTCGAGCTGGTCAGAGAAAGCGAAGGTGAACCGATGGCAACCGTCGGAACTGCGGCATGCGCAACCCCGACAATCAGAGTTGACCCGATTAATATTGTTGAAAACCAAAAACCCTTTCGAAACATATGTTTATAAATTTATTGTTTATTATTAAAATCGTACCTTTACTCCGTTAAATAATAGCACATTCCCATTTTGTATACACAAGGGGGGTGTGGACGGCTCTATTCGTTAAAAAATGCCCCCGCCACGGTTGTGGAGGGGGTGTTTTTTACTTAAGAATCTTCTGCGCCTTCAAGAATTCGCGGATATCCTTCGCCGACAAGGCATAGACGAAGTTTTTGATTGAGGCGTTGACCATCCCGCCGATTTTTCCGTCGGCAGAGAGAACCATTCCGCCGGAGAAAGCAGTCTCATCGGTGCCGCGGATACGGTAGACCGTATTCACGCTGCCGGACTTGTTTGCTTCCATATTGCGTATGGCCGCGGCGATCTGCCCGCTGAAGTTGTAGTTGAAGACGTCAACAAAAACGCCTTTCGTTGTTCCGTCTTTGCTCAAGAGCGGAGCTTTGGTCGTATGAAAACCGCTGACGGTTACCGCCTCGCCAGGCGCAAGGTCGGTAAACTCCGCCTCGTGAAGCAAAATGCGGTAGGGGTTTTTGACCAGTTCCACGACACCGTTGTCTACACGGCTCGACGGAAACTGGTTGGCTCGCCTATCGCCATCGCCGGCGAAAAGATCGGGCATCGCCTTGTCCGCTTGGGGCGGATGGTAAACGATGTCCAACCCTTCGCTCAGCCTAAAGGCTGCAACGTCCTGCAAAGACCCGACCGGACCGTAGGCCACGAGCGAAAGCGGGAATACGACTATCCGGTCATCGCTGATGATTTCGCCCACCGCGGAAAAATCACACTGCGCGCCCGTGAGGTCACATTCGACTTTCTTTGAAATCACATGGCGGGCGGTAATCACGTAACCGGGAGCGACTATCGGAGCCGTGCCGTAAGAAATAAATCTTTCTCTACTGCCCTTCTGCTGCGTCTCGGTGATCACCATGATTTTGTATTTCTGCGCTTCGTAAACTTTGTCAGGAAGCGGAGTATCGGCGATAATCGTAAGCCCGTGAAGAAAGGTAACTTCGGTCCTGTTCTTCATAGAATCATCAGCCGATGCTACGAACGCAAAGACTACAAAAAATGCGGCCAACATGGCGACGCGAACGGTTTTCATTGCGATTCTCCTTTCCCGTTGAGGGATTACTTAGAGTTAAATAAGCTGAGCCCAGATTGTCACTGTTTCATAAAAATGTCAATTGCCGCCGGCTCCCCTCGCCGAATTTTAATCCCATCCGAAATTGACAACCACCGATGAAAGGATAAAAATATTGAATATGAAATTGTCCATCTTCGGCGCCGGCTATGTCGGCCTGGTAACTGCGGCTTGTTTCGCCGAACTGGGGAACGATGTCGTCTGCTGCGACATTGATGCGAAACGAATCGACCTGCTCCACAACGGAGTGATTCCTATTTATGAACCCGGCCTCGAAGACCTGGTCCGGAGGAATGTCGCTGATGGACGCCTGTCTTTCACCGATGACAGTAAGGCCGCAATCGCCTTCGGGTCAATTGTCTTTATCGCTGTAGGGACACCATCCACGGAAAATGGCGGGGTGGATATGAAGTTCGTAGAATCGGTCGCGCGGACAATCGGCGATACACTGGATTCCGACAAGAAAATCGTGGTCAACAAATCGACCTCACCGGTCGGAACAGGAAAACGCGTCTACGGCATAATCGCGGAACAGCTAAAATCACGGGGCAAATCCGTCACGTTCTCCGTCGCGTCGAATCCTGAATTTTTAAGAGAGGGAACGGCCATTGATGATTTCATGCGCCCTGACCGCATAGTCATCGGCGCAAGCGACGATTACGCTTCGGAAGAACTGAAAAAGCTGTACTCTCCGCTTGTAAAAAACGGGCACCCGATCTTTGTGACCGACCTTGCCTCCGCCGAATTGTCCAAATACGCGTCGAACGCTTTCCTGGCGACGAAAATCTCGTTCATCAATGAGATTGCGACCATCTGCGACCACGCCGGAGCTAACGTTGAAGAGGTAAGGAAAATTATGTGCGCCGACAAAAGAATCGGCCACCACTTCCTATATCCGGGCGTGGGGTACGGCGGCAGCTGTTTCCCGAAAGACGTTTTGGGCCTGGTCTCGATAGCGAAAAATTATGGCCACGAAGCTGTATTCGTGAGCGCCGTGCACAACGTCAATAAAAAACAGCACGAAAGATTTTTTGAAAAAATAAAAACCGGACTGTCGCCTCTCGCCGGTAAAACGATCGCGATATGGGGGCTTTCGTTCAAACCTCACACCGACGACATGCGGGAAGCGCCATCCGCTGCCATCGTTAAAAATCTCATTGAAGCCGGGGCAACTGTCCGCGTTTACGATCCGGTGGCCACGAAAGAAGCGAAGAAGATTTTCGGAGATGGAGTGCTCTACGCGACCGACATGTATCATTGCGCGGATGGAGCGGATGCGCTCGCGGTAATAACGGAATGGCCGCAATTTAAAGAGCCTGATTTTGAAAGGCTAAGGGGGCTGCTTAAAAATCCCGTCCTCTTCGACGGCAGAAATATTTATTCTCCGGAAAGAATGCGGGAACTTAAATTTACTTACGTAAGTGTCGGTAGGGCCAAAGTAAGCCCCGACATCGCATAGTTCGTAGCAGTCTTTCCCGCTCAAATTATTTACCCTTGAGCGAGACTCGCCCAAAGGGCGGCCGGCTCAACCAAAAACCCGCCGACATCGGCGGGTTTTACTGTGCGAGCAAGTTCAGCGCGTCATCAATGCCTATGTCAGGCGATGATGTCGCCGCGACGCTTGAGTCGCTTTTCGCGGCAGGCTTTGACACGCGCGCCGGGTGCGGCAAGGCTTGCGTTGATTCCGGCCCGTTAGCGGGCGCTTCATAGCCGACATTGGCAATCTGCAACTGAATATCGATCGCATCGGCCTCAACTTTAAGCCTTGAAGGGTCGAGCGGAGAAACCTTAAACGGATTCAATAATTGGACAACCGAAAAGCCGCCGGCGAAAAGGACCAGGGCGATGGCAATCACCGCCACACGCAGCCGATGTTCGGAAAAGAACTCGGCAAAAATCCGCCAGCTTGCGCCCCTCACCGGCAAAGGCACGGACATCAAAATATGCCCTTTCGCCCGGGCACTGTAGCCGGGATCGGGCGCTATCTCCTTTAATTGTTTAAAAATTTCATGCTTCATATGTTTCTCCTAATATTTCGCGCAGCGCGCGTACCGCCCGGTGCTGGAGCAGCTTAACCGCTCCCTCGCTCCGTTG
>JBGQLC010000015.1:0-7722 GCA_041499885.1 Minisyncoccia bacterium | reverse complement strand
GAACGCGGCCGTCGTGGCGCAAGGCTCGTTTTGATAGAAACAGTCACCGCAGTCCTTAAAAACGGACTTGGTCTTTTGGGAATTAAAACGCCGGAAGAGATCTGATCCGTTGACAACGGCGCGTCTGGAGATTATTCTCTAGGCAGAAACTTTGCACAAGGAGAGCTTATGCCGGTAAAGGTCGGTTTCCGTCATCCGTTCGCCGAGAGAAACGGCATCTATATGTACGGCAAAGGCCACGATGGCGAGCCCCACGCAATCATTCCGCGGAGCTTGGTGAAGCAGGCCGATAAGGAATCGAACACGCTTCTTTTCGAGGTCGAAAGCTGGAGCATGGAAGGACCATTTTTGGTGCTTGGGTTCAAAGGCGGAGTTATGTGGATTCCGCGCGAAGAGATTCTGACTTTCGGAACGGCTTAACAACAAAGGCGCATAAGCGCCTTTTTTCTTTTGAAAAATAAGGGAAAACCCATTATTATAAGAGGACATGCCTGCTAAATTTTCTAAGCCAAAGAAACCTAGAGATTTCTTTGGTGGACAATTCAATTTGCCGGAGCTTGAAGAAAAAGTTCTTAATTTTTGGCGAAGCGATGATATTTTTGCAAAAAGCATGGCTCGTCGGAGAGGAAAGAAAACCTTCGTTTTCTACGAAGGGCCGCCTTACGCGAACGGTCAGCCGGGTATTCACCACGTTTTGGCGCGTGCTTTCAAAGATATTATTTTGCGATTCCGGACGATGGAGGGATATTTTGTGCCGCGACGCGCAGGCTGGGACACGCATGGCTTGCCGACCGAAATCGCGGTTGAAAAAGAGCTCGGGATAAAACACAAAAAAGAAATCGAAAAACTGGGCATAGGAGTTTTTAACCAGAAAGCGCGCGAATCAGTTTGGAAATACAAGGAAGAGTGGGAACGTTTGACTGACCGCATCGGCTACTGGCTTGATTTGAAACATGCGTATGTCACCTACACCAATGACTATATTGAAACGATGTGGTGGATTACTAAGCGCGTGAGCGACCGCGGATTTTTGAAAGAAAATCTGAAAGTCGTGCCGTATTGTTCGCGCTGCGAGACGCCGCTGGCGAGCCATGAATTGGCCATGCCCGGCGCATACAAAAAAACCAAAGACCCGTCGGTATATATCAAGTTCAAATTAAAAGGAAAGAAGAACGAGTATCTGTTGGTTTGGACGACCACGCCATGGACCCTTCCGGGAAATCTTTATATTGCGGCGAGCTCGGAGCTTACCTATACAAAATACCGGTTGGACGGTGAATTTTTGTGGTCATATGTTCCGCCGCCATCCGCCGAATGGAAGGGGGAAGCGGTGGAGAAGGTATCCGGCAAAAAACTTTTGGGGCTTGAATACGAACCGCTTTATAAAATCTCAAACGTGAAAGTGGGAGCGCACAAGGTGATCTCCGGTGACTTTATCTCAACCGAAGAAGGCACGGGTTTTGTGCATATCGCGCCGGCATTCGGCGAAGAGGACTTCCGCGCTGTTGAAGCTTTGGGCTACACGATGACCGAAATTCCGATAACAGTGGACGGCGAGGCCAAGATGGTTAAGGGATTTCCCGGCGCGGGGAAATATATCAAGCTGGCCGATGAAGATGTTAAGGCCGATCTACTTAAGCGCAACCTTTTGTATCGCGAAGAAATGATAGAGCATGATTATCCGTTTTGCTGGAGATGTGGCTCAGCGCTTATATACATGGCTCGGCATGCGTGGTTTTTTGAAATGAGCCGCTTAAGAAAAGATCTTGTTAAGCTCAACGAAACGGTCAACTGGGTCCCTGGCCACCTAAAAGAAGGACGGTTCGGCGAATGGATCAAAGAAGCCAAAGACTGGGCGATCTCACGCGAGCGCTACTGGGGGATGCCGCTGCCGATCTGGCGTTGCGAGAAGTGTGACAGCAAGCGTGTTGTCGGTAGCCTTTCGGAACTTGAGAACCATGCTTACCGCAAAAACGAATTTTGGCTGATTCGCCACACCGAAGCTGAGCATAATCTGAGCGGGCTTGTTGCGTCCGGCGCCGAACACGGCAAACATATTTCAAACCTCACCAAAAACGGTCTTGCGGCAGCTAAAAAACTTGCCGAAAAGTTAAAGAAAGAAAAATTCGCGGCAATTTACACTTCGAACTACGCACGCACAAAAGCAATCGCAAAGCTATTGCACGATGCAACCGACGCCAAGGTTATTGTTGACGAGCGACTCGGCGAGATTGACTGCGGAGTTTTTAACTGGAAGCCGGTCAAAGACCACAAAAAGTTTTTTAAAACACCGATCGAGGAGTTCTCTAAGACTCCGCCGGGCGGCGAGAACTTAAGCGACGTAAAACGGAGGATGTTTGCAGTCGTAAAAGAAATTAACGGAAAATATATCGGCAAGAAAATCGCCATCGTGAGCCACGGCGACTCATTGTGGATGCTTGAGGCGGCGTTAAGACAGATTTCGAACGAAGGGGCGCTTGAGATGTCATACATTGAACCGGGCGAGACGCGCAAAATTAAGTTTCCTAATTTGCCGCTTAACGAAAACGCAGAGTTGGACATGCACCGGCCGTACGCCGATGATATCGAACTCGCCTGTGAAAAGTGTGACGGCAAGATGTCTCGGGTAAAAGAAGTGGCTGATGTCTGGTTTGATTCGGGTACCATGCCCTTCTCACAGACACATTTTCCGTTCGCGCAATCGGCGCATGGGAAAATTGACGCAGAGAAGGCAATGAAACGCTTGCCGTATCCAGCCGACTACATTTGCGAGGCAATTGACCAGACCCGCGGTTGGTTTTATACCCTGCTTGCCGTGGCGACATTGTTGGATGAGCCGGCGCCTTACAAGAACGTTCTTTGTCTTGGCCTTATAACAGACAAAAACGGGCAGAAAATGTCCAAGTCAAAGGGCAATGTGGTTGACCCGTGGATAATCGTCCAAAAATATGGCGTTGACGCGGTGCGATGGTATTTTTACACCGTAAATGCTCCCGAAGAATCAAAAAACTTTGACGAAATTGAGCTCGCCAAAAGTTTCCGCCGTTTTCACATGATTCTATACAATTCTTTCCTGTTCTACCGTACCTATGCCCTAAAATCAGTTTCGCCGCCTAAATCGCTGCACACTTTGGATCGCTGGATTTTATCTCGACTCGAAAATACAAAGTCAGAAGTTACGCGCTTACTTCAAAACTATGCCGTTCGCGATGCGGCGTTGGCGCTCGAAAGATTTGTCGATGGCCTGTCGCGATGGTATATCCGGCGGTCACGCCGCCGTCTGCAGCGTCCGGTATCGCCCGCCGATCACGCCGCAGCTTCGTCCACGCTAGGCTACGCCATCCTCGAACTGAGCAAACTTATCTCACCATTTACTCCTTTCTTCGGCGAAGCGCTCTACGAAAGCGCCGCCATGCATTACGGCAAGGAAAAAATATCGGAGTCGGTCCATCTTACCGACTGGCCAAAGATCAAAAAAATATTTATTGACGGGAAGCTTGAAAAAATGATGGACGACATTCGCGAATACGCCCGTTTGGGCCTAGCGAAGCGCGCCGAGCTTGGTATCAAGGTCCGTCAGCCGCTTGCGTCCGTGACCGTGAACCCCGGTGAACGTCCGGCGATTAAGGACAAACAGATTCTCGAGATTTTGGCGGAGGAATTGAATGTGAAGGCAATTAAATTCGATGTTAAGGCGAAAGAGCCGGTTGTGCTCGATACGCACATTACCGCCGAGTTGCGCGAGGAGGGAATTGTCCGTGAGATGGCGCGGATGGTCGCGGAGTTGCGACAGAAAGCGGGCCTTGAGCCGAAAGATAAAATCGCGCTCGTGATGCAGCTTCCGGAAAGGATTAAGGCGGCAATCGTTAAACACGAGACCGAATTGAAATCCGATGCGGGCGCGAAAACTATTGAGTACAAAAAAACCGCGAAGTTCGCGGCGGAGCATTCGGGCAAATTTGAGGAGGGCGAAGTCTGGTTGGGCTTACGAAAAATTTAGAACGCGATACCCACGCACTTTTTCGCTTCGGCAAGCTTCTCTGACGCGACAGCCGATGCCTTTTTTGAGCCCTTTTCAAGAATCGATTTCAGGTTCTTTGGTTTTTTGAGCAATGCCTTTTTGCTCTCGCGGAAATCCGCGAAATGCTTGGCAAGCATATTCGCAACGCCGATTTTGAATTCGGAATAATTCATTTCGGAAAATTCTTTCTC
This sequence comes from Minisyncoccia bacterium, assembly GCA_041499885.1. Classification (GTDB taxonomy): domain Bacteria; phylum Patescibacteriota; class Minisyncoccia; order UBA6257; family 2-01-FULL-56-20; genus JBGQLC01. The sequence goes on along the minus strand of JBGQLC010000015.1, from coordinate 3,510 downwards.
AAGGTCGGGGACGAGTTTGTCCGAAAGCGCGGCATAGATGCGCAGAAGGTTTGAGACGCCGGGCTTTTTCTCCGCGTCGTAACGGATTTCGGATTCAGAGTCGGTTGTTGCGCGTTTTACTTTCGTTTCAATTTCCGCGGGCAATTCGTCCAAGAACAGGCAGCCGGCTGGACGGGACTTCGACATTTTCTTTGTCGGGTCGTCCAAGCTCATTAGGCGCGGGGTTTCGGTCAAAAGCGCCTTCGGTTCGACAAATGTTTTTCCAAATTTTGAATTGAATTTGCGCGCAAGCGTACGAGTTAATTCCAAGTGCTGCAGCTGATCTTCGCCTACCGGCACAACCTTTGTTGAGTAAAGTAAGATGTCTGCTGCCATAAGAGTCGGGTAGGTAAAAAGGCCTGCATTCGAGAAGTCCTTCGCCTCCTCGCTTTTTTCTTTGTATTGGGTCATTCGTGAAAGTTCACCCATCGGCGTAATCGTATTCAAAATCCATGCGAGCTCGGAATGTGCCGGCACAAGTGACTGCAGAAAAAGCGTGGATTTTTTTGGGTTCAGTCCCAGGGCAAGCAAATCGGCGGTCAGTTCCAAAATCTGCCGCGATTTTTCTTTCGGTTCGTAATTCTCGGTTAGCGAATGCAGGTCGGCGACAAAAAAGTAGCAATCGTATTTGTCGGAGTTCTGGAGAGCGACAAAATTTTTTACCGCACCCAAATAATTTCCCAAATGCAGTCGTCCCGTGGGCTGGATGCCGGAGACAAGGATAGGTTTCGCCATTAGATCTCTATCACGACGGGCAAAATCATCGGCCGCCGCTTAGTTTTATTATACAAGAATTGGCCGATCTGATCGCGAATCAAGCTCTTCAGATAATCGGATTCAAGCTCACGATAAGCGGGGAGACGGCCCATGACTCCGCGGATGCGCTTGCGGATTTCATCCAGAATGCCCTGGTTCTCTTTAAGATAAATAAAGCCGCGGGAGATGATATCCGGATTTTTTAAGAGATGTCCGTTTTGCCTGTCTACCGTCAGTATCATTACCACCATTCCTTCCTGCGCCAGATTGATCCGGTCGCGCAGCACGACTTCTTCAACGTCGCCGACGCCCAGGCCGTCCACCATCACGTACGTCGCGGGAACTTTTTCCTGTGTGATCGTGAATTTGTCTTTGGTGATGTTTGCCACCTGGCCGTTGTCCATCATTACCACCTGCGACCTGCGCATACCGACCGCCTCGGCTAATTTCACGTACGTTTTTCGCTTGAAGTAATAGCCGTGTATCGGCAATATGAATTGCGGCTTAACGATTTTCAACACCGTTTTCGCGTCTTCGCCGAAAATGTGCCCTGAGGCGTGGATATCCAGAAGTTTGGAGTTGTAGAGCTCGTCAACTTGCCTGGCGATATTGTCCTGGAGCGCCTGCACGCTGCGTTCGTTGCCGGGGACGACCGACGAGGAGAAGACAACGGTGTCGGACTGTTTTAGGCGCACCAAGCGGTGTTCGCCGTTTACGATGCGCATAAGTCCGGCGTTCGATTCGCCTTGCGTGCCGGTCGTAAGAATCACCAATTTTTCATCGCGGTGCTTATGTATCTCTTCGAGTGGTATGATGTGGTCTTTGCGTTCTTTCAAATATCCCAGCTGCTTTGCGATTTCCAGATTTGCTTTCATCGAGCGGCCATTAATGGCTACTTTGCGGCCAAGCTTGTCGGCGATTTTAACTATTTCGATGATGCGGTCGACGAGCGAAGCGAACGCGGCGATGATGATGCGCCCCGGCGCGTTTTTAATCAGCATTTCCAGATTTTCTTCTACGATGCGTTCAGATGGTCCGTTTCCCGGGAGGTCAACGTTGGTGCTATCCATAAAAAGCGTGTGGATGCCGATTTTGGCCAGCTTCTCGAACTCACCCAGATTCTGGGGTTTGCCGTCTTTGTCGATATCGAGGCGGAAGTCACCGAAGCTCGCCATATTTCCGGCGGGAGTTTTTAGGACGAAGCCCATCGCTTCAGGAATGGTGTGCTCCACTTCAAAAAAGCTGGCCGAGAAATGCTCGGATATCTGAGCTGAGCTGCCGGCCGCGACAGTCACAAAGTTTAATTTCGGAGCATTGGTAAATTCCTCATGCCGCTTTTCCACGATGCTCTTGGTGAACTTGGCGGTATAGATTGGCGGATTACCGAGTTTTTCTATAAGGTAGTGAATCGCGGCGATGTGGTCGTAATGGCCATGGGTCAAAATTATGCCGCGGATATTGCGGGACTTGGCCTGGAGATAGGTGATGTTGGGGATAATATAGTCGATTCCCGGCGTGGCTTCTTCGGGGAATTGGATGCCGACGTCAACGATCACGATCTCGTTTTTATATTCGAAGAACGAGCAGTTGCGCCCGATTTCTTCAAGCCCACCCAAGGGTATGAAGCGCAAAACGGGTTCGCCGCTTTCGGGTTTGGTTATGGTTCGCGCGCCACGAACAGCGCCTTCGCTGTGGTATGCGCGGGGTTGATGTTTTGGAACTGCCGGCGGCTTAATCCGCGGGCGAGATGTTTTTTTAATCATCATTTGTTTTTTTTGTTTTTTTGGCGATATATGTGAGTGCTCCTATGGCAACAATAGGCCAAAATCCGTAAAGATAATTTGTGGGGCTGCAAACCTCATCAAACAAAATATCTTTGTGGGTAAATTCACTAATATCGAGAGGCGGATTTTTAACATAATTTTGCATGAATTCATTGCACCACTTTGTATTTTGGATTTGGCGATATTGAAGATACGCGAAATTAATAAAAAGCAAAATTAAGAGTATGGGCAACAAAAGCACAAATGCCTTACGAATAAATTTTTTATAATTTTTCATTTTTGTGGGCAGGGCGGGATTTGAACCCGCAAGCCTTGCGGCATACGGTCCTGAACCGTACGCGTCTGCCAATTTCGCCACCTGCCCATATTGTTAAGTTTGTTGTGCGGCCGCCGGAGGCGGCTAAATCTGCCAGCCTGCCCTCCAAAGGAGGGTTCCGCCACCCCAGCCTAGTTTGATTATCGATGATGCTTTATCTGCAAACGCTTTTGCGGGCAGTAGCGCCCATCATCAACACTACAAAGGAGAAATTAAAGATAAATCCATTGTAGCGTATAAATCCGCATCTGTCAATCCTACTCGTTGCAATTTATTCGCAGCATAGCCCAAAGGCTAATGCGTGCGAATAAAGCAACTTCGTTTCTGTGATATACGAGCAGCTCATCTTTCTGAAAAACTGGTTACTTCAGTACGCGCGCAGTTTTTATGTACCAAGAAGCGGCATTCAAGAAGCGGTCACTCGGGTCGGCGATGAAGCCGTTGCTTACACCTTTTACGTCTTTGCTCAGCACGTAAAGGTATGAAGGCGAGTAAATAAATACTGCCGGGACATCGGACATAATATTTGCCTGCAGAGAGACAAATTTGCTGGCACGGCTTGCCGGGTCGGGATTCTGTCTTATCGCTTCGATTAGCGCGTCGGTTTGTTTGTCT
>JBGQLC010000014.1:0-9182 GCA_041499885.1 Minisyncoccia bacterium | reverse complement strand
TTTTCGCTTTTTTCCGTTGGATAGAAATCGATACAAGGGTAGCCAAGGGTCGGCAGGGTTGCCTGCGCGCGCGTTTGCGGATGTCTTTCCTTTGTTCTCATCAACACCCCTTTTTGTTTTGTCCCAAAGCTAAAGGTCTTGCCATATTGTACAAACTAATTTGTTTTTGTCAAATTAGGGGGATGATGCAAAAATTATTTTTGGCGGTATAATTAAACAAATGAAATTAATTTTCTACGGCGGCGCCGGTTCCGTTACCGGGTCGAATTATTATCTTGAATCAGGCGGAACAAAAATTCTAATTGATTGCGGATTGCAGCAAGGCGGCCGGTATGCGGAGCGGCAGAATTTCGACCCATTTCCGTACCGGGCCAGCGATATCGCCGCGGTTTTTGTCACACATGCCCATATCGACCATACCGGGCGATTGCCCAAACTTTTAAAAGACGGATTTGGCGGGACAATTTATTCAACCTCGCCGACAAAAGATTTTGCCGAATTGTTGCTCTTAGATTCCGAGCATATTTTGCGTGATGAGGCCGAGCGCGAGCATCAGCCCGTGCTTTATTCGAGCGAAGATATTTTGCAGCTTATGACACATTGGCAAGGCGTCAGATATCATGTGCCGATTACTGTGGGTCCGTTTACCGTGGAGTTTTTTGATGCTGGCCATATTTTAGGTTCTTCGGTGATCAAAGTTTCTGCCGAAGGGAAAACAATAGCCTTTTCCGGCGACCTCGGCAATTTCCCGGCGCCGATAATCCATACGACCGAACCCTTGCCCGACGTGAATTATTGTCTGATCGAGTCCACCTATGGCGACCGCGTACATGAAGGCGTTGATACCCGCCGTGAAGAACTGGAAAACGCGATCGAAGATACGGTTAAATCCGGCGGAGTTTTGATGATTCCGGCTTTCGCGATGGAGCGCACCCAGGAGCTGCTCTATCACCTCCATGAACTTTTTACGCAGGGCCGCGTGCCAAAGGTGCCGGTTTATATTGACAGCCCGTTAGCCATCAAGTTGACCGCGATATATAAAAAATACGAGTCGCATTTCAACCAGGAAACGGCGGCGCTCGTGAAATCGGGAGAAGATATCATGAATTTTCCCGGACTTTCATTTACATTGACCACCGAGCAATCCAAGGAGATTAATAATGTCCCCGCACCGAAAATTGTGATTGCCGGTTCGGGCATGTCGAACGGTGGGCGCATTTTGCACCACGAGCAGCGCTATCTGTCAGATCCGAAAAGTATGATTCTTTTTATCGGCTATCAGGCGAAGGGGACGCTCGGACGTAAAATTTTGGATGGAGAAAAAACAGTGCGCATCTTCGGTGAAGATGTTCCGGTCCGGTGTAAAACCCGTGTTATTAGCGGCTATTCTGCCCACGCCGACCAACCGCGTCTGCTGGAATGGCTTACGCCGCGAAGGGCGACACTGAAAAAGGTTTTCGTTGTTCAGGGCGAAGAAGAATCGAGCACTGTTTTGGCGCAGAAAATTCGCGACGACCTGGCGATTGACGCCGTTGTGCCGAAAGCCGGCGAAGAGGTTGTGTTATAATCAGAACAATGCCGAAGAAAAACAGCTCAAATCATCGTGACGGCGCGCCGATTCTATCTAAAACCTCTAAGCGCGGAAATCATTCGCACGGAATAGATTTGTATCATCTAAAATATAAAATCGCTATTTCCGGGGCGGCGGAGACGGGGCATTGCGCGCCCGATACACTTGAAAAAACCGAACGGCTGGGAAGGCTCATCGCGGAACACAATATGATTCTGGTTACCGGCGCCACCACTGGTACGCCTTATTGGGCGGCAAAAGGCGCCAAAGAAGCCGGCGGATTCGTAGTCGGCTTCTCTCCTGCTGTGTCAAAATTAGCCCATTTGAAAACCTATCATCTGCCGGTCGATTATCACGATATCATCGTTTACACCGGTTTTGACTATTCTGGGCGCAATCTGATTTTGATCCGCTCTTCCGATGCGATAATAACCGTTTGCGGGCGCATGGGAACGCTGAACGAATTTACGATCGCGTACGAAGACGGAAAAGTTCAAGGAGTGCTTACCGGGACAGGAGGTACCGCCGACCAGATAGAAGAGATCATCAATAAATCCCACCGCGGTCCGGGCAATGTCGTATATGATAGCGACCCGGAAAAGCTGCTTGAGAAGGTGATAAAGGCGATAGAGGCAAAGGAAAAAGAAATTTAAAAATGAAAAAGAAAACAAAAAAAATAAAAAAAGTTTCGCGCAAAAAAGTAGTGCGCCGAGCGGCAAAGCCGATGGCCGCTGAAAAGCCCGTCGGTAAAGTAACCCACTTTTACGGCGGCATCAAAGTAGCGGTTGTTAAATTCAGTAAAAAAGTTTCGGTTGGCACACCGGTTTGTTTTGAGGGCGCAACCACAAATTTCAGTCAGAAACTCGCTTCCATGCAATACAACCACGAAGCACTGAAAGCTGCTCCGAAAGGAAAATCCGTCGGCGTAAAAGTTGCGAAGCGCGTGCGTGAAGGTGACTGCGTTTATCTCGCGAAATAATTTTTTAGATGAAACGGCAATCCTTCTGGGTCGCTGCCGGTATTGTCGTTGCGGCAACGCTGGGCGCGGGCATTTTTTCGTTGCCTTATGTTTTTCGTGAAGCAGGATGGCTAATCGGTCTGACCTATCTTGCCGTTCTCGCACCGGCGATAATTTTCGCGCATGTTCTATATTATCGGGCGATAGAGCGAACCGAGGAGAAAAACAGACTGCTCGGGTTGGTGCGTAAAAATTTTGGAAAATTTTATTTTGGCTTAGCGCTTATTTCGATTATCGGCGGTTTACTTCTGGGTCTCTTGGGCGAGCTGATTCTCGGCGGAAAGTTTATCGCTTTGATCTTACCTTCGGTAGGTGTGTGGAGTGTTTTGATTTTTTGGCTTTTGGGATCTTTACCCATGCTTTTTGGCACCAAGCGTTTTGCTGCGGTCGAGGTATCTGGCGCGATTACGGTTTTGTTGCTTGCAGCTCTTATGTTTATCACCTCTGGAGCCAAGGGCGGATTGTTTGCCGGCCAAACGATCCAGGTTAAAAATATATTTTTGCCGTTCGGTGCGGTGCTTTTTGCTCTGGCTGGTTGGACCGCAGTTGAGCCGGTTTTTGATTTTGTAAAGAGAAAAGCCGTGACAGTGCGGCCCACAGCGATTTTTGCCGCAGCTACGGCTATTACCGCAATCATTTATTTGCTTTTTGTTTTGGGCGTTTTTGGCTCGGGCGGCAGCATCGCTCCCGACACCATCTCCGGAATATTAGGCTGGGCGGCTTGGCGGAAAATATTGCTTTTTGCGTTAGGTATCCTCGCGCTTTTAGGGATATATCGGCCGGTAGTCCTTGAAGTCAAAAACTCGCTTGTTTCCGATCTGCGCTTGTCCGGCTTCTGGGGCTATCTTGTCGCCCTTGGCGTCCCGCTTACGCTGTATTTTTTGGGACTGACGAGCTTTTTGCGGGTAGTAGCTCTAGCCGGAGGAGTGTTTTTAAGTCTCCAATACTTTTTTATAATTTTTGTCTCACAAAAAGTTTTAGCGCTCAAGGGTGTAAGACGATGCGCGGCGCTTGGCGTAGCCGGATTATTTATGCTTGGCGCGGTTTACGAATTGTATTATTTTATCGTAAAGTAATGGCGCGGGAGACTTATCTCCCGCAACGCAGCAAAGGCGGGCTCTCGTAGTTCAACGGATAGAATATCTCCCTCCGAAGGAGGTGATGCTGGTTCAATTCCAGCCGAGAGCACAATTAGTTTGCAATTTATTTCGCCCCGCGTTAATTTTAGGACAGAACATTAATTTCGGGAGAGCTGATGAAAAAGATCGTGCGGCACGTACCCGCGCGGACGACCGTCTCGTATCAATGCGAAGTTTGCGAGTCTCGCTATAGGAGCAAGGCTCAAGCGAAGAAATGCGAAGCTAGAATATTTGAGAAGCAGATGTTCCGTAGGGGCGACCATGTCATATGTCGCGTGACCAATATTTGTGATTGTGGGAGAGGCGGTAAGCGTGGATTTTTACCAAAAGGAACCGTGGCCCAAGTTATTGGCCCACAGCGTGCCGATGAGGAGTATGCGATTAAGTGGCTCCATCGTACTCCGAACATGCACGTGTATCAGTACGTTCTGGCTTCCATGTGTCCGTTCTGCGAGAGAGAGCGGGAATGTGTCTGCTATGCGCCAGAGTTGAAAAAGATCAAATAAATGCGCGGCCGAGGATTTATCCTCGGCTTTTTTATTTTCAGCTATAATACTTCCATGGACAAAGCAGATGCACTAAAAGAATTGTACGAGGAGATGGCAAAAAATACTTCGCTGCCGCTTATGGCCAAGCTGGTTTTTGGCGAAGGCAATCCGGGCGCTGATGTCATGTTTATCGGGGAGGCGCCGGGAGCAAAAGAAGATGAACTTATCCGTCCTTTCGTTGGGCGTGGTGGGCAACTCTTAAACAAAGAACTTGAGAAGATCGGTTGGAAGCGCGGTGATGTATATATTACGAATATTGTTAAACGCCGGCCACCGGAGAATCGCGACCCGAGTCCCGAAGAAATTGCGGCGTATTCGCCGTATCTTTCCAGGCAAATAGAGTTAATCAATCCGCCGATTATCGTGACCCTTGGCCGTTTCGCGATGAATTATTTTCTGTCAGATGCCAAAATAACCCGTGACCAAGGTAAAATTTTTAAGCTCAAATCGCGCTGTATCGTGCCGATGTTGCATCCCGCCGCAGCCCTGCGTTCGCCGGAGATGATGAAAGCCTTTGAAGAAACATTCAAAAAACTTCCCAAAATAGCGGAGAAATGTAAGGAGGTTATGTCAAAGTAGCGGCATTTTAGGAGCATCGATATTGAGTGTATAATTAAGTCGTGACTTTTGCGCCAATCTATTTAATACAACGCTTCTTTTTCCGTGTCAGTGACTTTTTTCATCACTGGTATGCCGATGCGACAAAAATCTTGATACATCGGTTTATTTTGTTTTTGCGCGGTATCGATCAATCCATAGCTTTGCGCATCACTCTTAAATATTTATTTACCCCGCTTTACAAAGATTACACCATCGTTGGCCGGGTGGTCGGCCCGATTTTCAGAATATTCAGGGCATTGATCGGTATCGTTATTTACGCGATATTGAGCGCAATTTTTGCAGCCCTTTTTGTCGCTTGGCTCCTGATACCGCCATTCATAATCTTCTCTGTTTTTCGACGGCTACCAATCAATTAGCCATGGCAGATTTTATATATACGCCGTCGTTTAACGATCCTCGCTTTCATATGACAGTCGGCGGAAGGCTTTTGGTGCGACTGGTTAATTCTATAAGCTCGCTCGTGTTTCTCGCGCTTACGGTTGTTCTTTTGCTTCAGCGGGAGGGATGGCAGCTTTGGGTCGGCATGTTCATGGCTATTTTTTTGACTGACAGATTGGTCCATCTTAAAGAGGCTGACCGGCCGATGGATGAGTTGCCCAACGGCGGAGAGGTAAATGCGGCCGAATACGTAAGTCCGCGCGCATTCCGCGTGGTTGAGCGCGCCTTCGATCGCAGCGCGCTAAAAAAGAGTGATCTATCGCTCGAGGCAGCCAAAGAACTCATCCGGCTTCCCGAAATTAACGAAGGATTGGCCCGGCTCGATATATCGGTCGGAGAGTTTCGCGACAAGCTTGATGAATTCGTTCAAGAGAGCGAGGTGAAACGTTTAATGAGCGCTGATGAGCGAGGGAAAGCGCTGGAACAATTGGTTATCGGGTCATTCTCAAAAGCACTTGCAAACCGGCATCGCTTCATCGAGCCTGCCGATATTTTTTCCGCATTGGGCGCCACGCAACAGCCGGCACTCGTTCGGCTTTTCTCCATGTTTTCCGTTGAGGCCGACGACCTTTCACGAGCAATGCTTTTCGGAACGCTCAAAAGAGGATTTTCATTTTGGCAGCGCCTGCCCCGCGCGCTGAGCGGTTTTGTTTTCCCGTCGGAGCGGCAGATGCAGCATCGCATTATGAATCGTGCCTGGACCGCGCGCCCTACGCCGAATCTCGATCGCTATGCCAGTGATTTTACCGACTTGGCTCGCGAGGAGCAGATAGGATTTTTAATTGGGCACGAGGAGGAATATAAGCGGCTGGTAGAGACACTTTCGCGGCCCGGAAACCCGAACGCTATGCTTGTGGGCGAGGCCGGAATCGGAAAAGAAGCTTTGGTCGGACACTTGGCGTTTGAGCTCGTGCATGACCGTGTGCCCAACGCTCTTTTTGACAAACGGCTGGTAGCCTTGAACATCTCCAGTCTTGTTGCCGGCGCCTCAGCCGAAGAACTACAGGAGCGGCTAAAAGAAATAATTCACGAGATCGGCATAGCCGGAAATATTATTCTCTACATCCCCGACATCCACAACTTGGTTAAGACATCCGGCACCGCATATCTTTCCGCGGCCGACGCATTTGTGCCGATAATTATGAACAATGCCTTTCCGGTTGTCGGTTCTACCTATCCGCAGGAATTCAAGCAATACATTGAGCCGCGCAGTGATTTTGCCAGTGCGTTTGAAATTATCCGCGTTGAAGAAGTTAGCCCCGCCGAGGCGGAACAAATCCTAATCTACGACAGCATGCTGCTTGAAGCACAGCGGAAGATGATAGTCAGTTTCGGCGCGATAAAAACCGCCGTGGCATTGGCCAAAAAATATTTCCACAATAAATTTTTGCCTTCAAGCGCCGAAGACCTACTAAAGAACGCGGTGGCCGATGCGGAACAGCGGGGGGAGAAGACGGTCGGCGTGGAAGATGTAATCAGGGCGGCGGAAGAAAAGTCAAAAATACCGATTCATGCCGCGAGCGGAATGGAGGCGGAGACGTTATTGAACCTTGAGAAGGTAATCCATGACCGGTTTGTGGACCAGGAAGAGGCCGTAAAGGCTGTGGCCAATGCCCTGCGTGAATACAGGAGCGGCTTGGCGCGCAAGGGCGGGCCGATTGCGAGCTTCCTTTTCGTGGGGCCAACCGGGGTAGGCAAAACCGAACTCTCCAAGCTTTTGACCAAGCTTATGTTCGGTTCGCCGGATTTGATGGTTCGTTTCGACATGACCGAATATCAGGATAAGCAGAGTTTTTATCGCTTCATCGGTTCGCCCGACGGTCAAATTAGAGGTGCTCTCACCGATGCCGTACTGGCGAAGCCATATTCGTTGGTTTTGCTGGATGAATTTGAAAAAGCCTATCCGGACATACTCAATTTGTTTTTGCAGGTTCTGGATGACGCGCGTTTGACCGATAACATGGGGCGGACGGTGGATTTTCAGAACACCATCATAATTGCGACCTCAAACGCCCATTCCGATATCGTGAACGACGCACTGTCGCAGGGTGAAACGATGGACCAAATTTCAGACTATTTGAAAAAGAAGTTGGTTGACGTATTCAAGCCGGAGCTCCTGAATCGTTTTTCGAAGATTGTCGTTTTTAAAAATCTTGAGCCGAAAGAACTTGAGGTTATCGCGGCGATAAACCTCAAGGATTTTGCCGATTCAATGTTGGAGCAGGGTATAACTATTTCATTCGACGATACGGCGGTAAAACAGATTGCCCATCTCGGTTATGACCCGGCTTTTGGCGCGCGGCCAATCCGGCGGACTATTGATGAGCGGATACGCGCGTCTTTGGCCGAGAAAATTTTAAAAAATGAAGTGGTGCGAGGGTCGAGTGTGGTGGTTAGCTTTTCAGGCACCGATTTTGTATTTACGCCAAAAGCATAAAGCAGTCATGAAAATAAAAATAAATATCGATTTAAAAGTAGGGCGAGTAGTGAAATATTTTATTTTGGCCGACCTCATCGTGATTGCCGGCTGGGGATTTATGGAACCGGTTTTTTCGGTTTATATCATTCGTTCGATCGCTGGCGCGACATTGGCAACCGTCGGTATCTCAGCGGCCATATATTGGCTCTTAAAATCCGCCCTGCAAATTCCGATCGCCAATCATCTCGATAAGAATTCCGGCGAGAGCGACGACTTCCATTTTTTAATAGCTGGATTATTCATCTCCGCGCTTGCGGCATTTTCGTTCATCCTTATCGATAAGCCATGGGAACTCTATCTCGTGCAGGTAGTGCATGCCGTCGCTTTTGCGCTCTATGTGCCGTCATGGTCCGGAATTTTTTCTCGCCATCTCGACAAAAACAGGATGGCTTTCGATTGGTCGCTTGATTCAACCGCGGTTGGGCTGTCAATGGGCGTAAGCGTACTTTTAGGCGGCATCTTGGCCAACTCCTTCGGCTTCGCCGGGGTTTTTATCGCCGCAGCCGTGTTTTCTATGACTGCGGCATTGGTACTGATTATGGCGCCGGAGCTTATCTTGCCTCGTAAAAACCCGGAGGCACCGGTAGTTATTAAGGACCACACCCCGCTCAATATTGAGCAATGAAGGAGATTTCCAACCGGAAAATTGCCGAAGTGCTTGATGAGATAGGTGAGTATTTGGCGATGGATGATGTTCCGTTCAGGCCGCGCGCCTTTGAAAAGGCCGCGGAGACGGTCGAGTCGCTTAATGAGGAGGTCATGGATATTTATAAGCGCGGTGGCCGCAAGGCGTTGGACGCGATTCCAGGCGTTGGGGCGTCAATCGGCGAAGCGATAGAAGAGTTCTTAAAAACCGGACAAGTAAAACGGCACGAGGCGCTGAAGAAAAAAATACCAGTACACTTGGCGGAACTGCGCGCAATTGAAGGTTTGGGCCCAAAGTCAATTAAGAAACTTTATGAGCGGTTAAAAATTAAAACAGTGGTCGATTTGGAGCGCGCGGCGCGATCCGGGAAAATCAGAAAGCTTGAGGGCTTCGGAGAAAAAGCCGAGGCAAATATCATAAAAGGAGTAGAGTTTCTTAAAAAATCCGGCGGCAGGTTTACGTTGGGCGTGGCGATGCCGATTGCGCGGACAATCGAAGAGCGTATCGGAAAACTAAAAGGCGTGGAGACGGCGATTGTGGCTGGCTCGGTGCGGCGGAGGAAAGAAACGATCGGTGATGTGGATATTCTCGTTATTGCCGACCATCCGAAGCCGATAATCGCCTATATCATGTCCATGTCCGAGGGTCCGCGGCATTTCGCGCATGGCGAGACAAAATCGGCTGTCAAGTTAGCGATGGGGCTTGATGTAGATTGACGAGTTG